>JASHUQ010000034.1 GCA_030039935.1 Microcaldota archaeon | reverse complement strand
AGTGCCGCAAACAGCAGTAAATCTTTTGCGAGAAAACGATTTTTCAGATTTGCCGCTTGGGAACTTGCTTAGGGCCGCAGAGCGCACAACACAAAGAGGAGAGATTACCATAATATACACAGAACTAGTAAGAAGATACAAGGAATCATTTAGCTCGGATGCAGCTACTTCGCTTGGCCAAAGAAAAAGAATGAAGGATATTGCAAAGGCACTTGTAACGAAGCGGTCAATAAGAGAGGGAGAAAGGCGCAACCTCTATAACACTATACTGAGATTAACAGAATCAAATAGATAAAACGCTGGCGTTATTTCTCCTTTTGCGCTATGTTTTTATATTCCTATTTTCTAACATCATTGGTGTAGCTTTGAAAATAGATGATCTTCTTTCTTATGCTAAGAGCAAGGGCTTCTTCTGGCAGAGCGCGGAGATATACGGAGGAATATCCGGGATATTTGATTATGGACACCTGGGAGCGCTTCTAAAAAGAAGGTTCGAAAGCGCATGGCTTTCATTCTTCGTTGATTCAAATGAGGAGTACCATCTTATAGATGGATCTAATCTTCTTCCAGAAAAGCCTCTTGTTGCATCCGGCCACGCCTCAAGGTTCAATGACATACTTGTTGGCTGCACAAAGTGCAAGACATACTACAGAGCGGATACCCTTCTTGCAGAGAACAAGGTGAATGTGTCAGAAGGGATGGGTGTAGAGGAAATAGACCAGCTGATAAAGAGTCACAAGATAGCATGTCCAAAAGATTCAGGAGCATTGTCAAAGGCTAAGGCTTTCAACATGATGATCGATGTAAATCTTGGGCCGGAGAAATCCGACAAGGGCTATCTGAGACCCGAAACAGCACAATCCGCTTATCTCAATTTCTTTCAAGAATTCAATGTTCTGAGAAAGTCCCTTCCTATGGGGCTTGCAATAATAGGAAAAGCATACAGGAACGAGATATCTCCAAGACAAGGGCTTTTCAGAATGAGGGAACTGACGCAGGCAGAACTGCAGATATTCTTTGACCCTAATTCCTGGAATCCGGATACGAGCAAGCTGCAAAAGAGGAAGATGAATGTTGTTTCATACAAGGACAAAAAGAGCCAAAGCCTTACTATTGATGAAATATGCAAGCAATACGGCATTCCAAAATTCTATGCTTATCATATGGCGCTTGTTGATATGTTTTACACAGATCTTATAGGAATACCAAAAGAAAAATTCAGGTTCATGGAGAAAGGGGGCGAAGAAAAGGCTTTCTACAACAAGATACATATGGACATAGAAATAGATGTGGAAAGCTGGGGAGGATTCAGAGAGGTTGGCGGCCTCCATTATAGAGGGGATTACGACCTTGCATCGCATTCAAAGGGATCGGGGCAGGAGCTTTCTGTCACGATAGACAACAAGAAAATGATTCCGAATGTGCTGGAGCTGAGCTTTGGAGTGGACAGGAACATATGGATGATAATTGATGTTTTCTACAAGAAAGAAGGAGAGAGAAGCGTTCTTGCGCTGCCAAGATTTCTTGCACCGTTCCAGGTTGCTGTGTTTCCATTGCAAAAAGATGAAAAATTGGACAAGGCTGTAGAAGAGGTGCAGTCTTTGCTAAAGTACAGGTTCAAGATGACAACCGATTATTCCGGCTCTATTGGAAGAAGATATGCGAGAATGGACGATATAGGAACCCCATTCTGCATAACCGTAGATTTCCAGAGCGTTGACAAAAGCGCAAAGGAATTCGGCACTGTCACAGTGAGAAACCGCGACGACAAGTCACAGGTTAGGGTAAAAATCAGCGACCTCCCGGAATTTTTCAGTAAGGCATACGGTGGTTGACTGTCTTTTAATTCGATTGACGTTGTTGATATAGAAACCGAATACTTCGACCTAAAACACACTTTTGAAAGCGCACAGCCGCTTACATTTTATGCCGATTACAATGGGGCAAGCAACACTATAATTTATCCATATAACATGCACATGATAAATGTCGGATATCTGGGTAATTCAAGAAAGGGGAAACTACACATAACCAGCAATGACATATCAAGTGCAGAAAGGGATGCAAAAAAAAGGTTCAGGCTTAGCGACGACATGCCAAAGATATACAAGAAAATAGGCACAGATAAGTTCATGAAAGAGTCGATAAAGAAATATGAGGGAATGCGGCTCACAGTAAACGACCCTTGGGAGACAACGATTGTTTTTATATTATCGCAATTCAACAATGTAAAAAGGATAAGGCTTATAACAAAGAACATAATACAAAGATTCGGAAGGGAGATAAAGGACGACTCGGGAAACGCAATAGCAAAGAGTTTTCCAGAGAGTTCTGATCTTATTGGCGCAACAGAAAAGGATTTCAGGGATCTGGGTTCCGGATTCAGGGCAAAGTATCTAAAGGATTTAGCAGATTACTGTACAAACAACATCGATCTAAATAAACTGCATTCGAAGAAATATGAAGAACAAAAGGAAACTATCATGTCAATAAAAGGAGTTGGAGAGAAGGTCGCAGACTGCATAGTCCTCATGGGATATGGAAACCTTGAGGCGTTTCCAATAGACGTATGGGTGAAGAGGACAATTGAGAGTATTTACTTCAATGGGAAGAAGAAAAAGATGAGAGAAATACAAGAATTCTCTTATGAAAAGTGGGGGAGAATGAGAGGATACGCACAGCAATACGCATTTCATACAGGAAGGCAGAATGGAAGAAATAATGGATGATAAAGTGAAACAATTGGACAAAGATATAGGAAAGGTATCTGATGGCTTGTCGAAAAAGCAATCCAACTTTGACAGAGTAATGCAGATTTCAAGAGAGGCAATCAGAGATTCAGGACAGGCAATAACGTTTATGCACAATGATGAAATAGCCAAGGCGGTATCAAAGATCAAAGGAATCAGCAAAGCCCTGAAAAACCTCAAGAAGCTTGATTCAGAATTCAGGTATCATACAATGCAGGCATACCAGGAATATGCAGAGGCATTCATCTTCTTTGGAATAAAGAAATATGGCGGAATACCAAAAATGGAAATGGTGAAAGTCGGCAATGAGGCCTACCTAATGGGGCTCATGGACGTTGTAGGTGAGCTGAAAAGGGAGATACTTGAATCGTTAAGAAAAGATGATGTAAAGAAAGCGGAGAATTATCTGGAAATAATGAAGCAGATATATGACAGCACAAGAAGGCTCAGGTTTGCCGAAGCGGTGATAAGCGGGTTCAGGAAAAAGCAGGATGTTGCAAGGATACAGATAGAGAATGCAGGCAGCGAGATACTGATGTTCAAAAGCAGAAAATGACAATACAAAATAATAAATATTTGAAGGAACTGAGCTTTGTAGTGATATTATGGCGGCTTCAAAACCATTTGTGCAAACACATCCTGAGATAGAACAGGAAAAAACCCAAATTTTGTTAAGAGGGAAACCCACAAGTGTAATAATAGAGGGAGTAAAGGCAACAATCACGCCGTTCGTAATGAGGCACGAATATTGTTTTGGATTAGGATATGGAATTAATGGCGACGGTGCATATGCTTCAAATCAACTTTCTCCATGGCAGCCGTTGACCGCATATAGAGCCATGAAACTGCTAGAAACGAATCATGGTGGAAAT
>JASHUQ010000033.1 GCA_030039935.1 Microcaldota archaeon | reverse complement strand
GTAAAGCCAAGGGCGCTTTTGTCTATATTCACATTCTCGGTTGCGCAGATGGCAGGAGTTGTAACAGCGATTCCGGGGGGGATAGGAAGCGCTGATTTCGCTTTTGCTGTATTGCTGAAATATGAATATGGGTTGACAAATGCGCTTAGCTCCGCAGTGACGATACTCACCAGGCTTGCCTACCTATGGTTTGGAGTGCTTGTAGGCGTGATAGCGCTCGTCTATACAATAAGAAGATATTGGAAATAGCCGTTTTGATTCTCTCTTTGTTAGCCTTAAGGACAGTTCTCATAATTGATAGTGCTATCTTTGTTGTTTACCACGTTATGGCTGCCATTGCAGACGATGCTGGTAACAGTTTCTGTAATGAATGTGAATGTGTCATAGCTTCCTGTAGATACCACGTTTGCCACGCCATTTGTTAGGTTAAATGCGTCTGTGCTCCCGCTGGATGTTACGCTTATATAGGCATTATCTGTTGTGGCATAGGTAAACGAGTCCTGTGAACCGCTGAACGAAACCACGACATTGCCGGTTCCGTGCTCCAATCCAAACGAGCTGTCGCTTCCAGACAAGGTTATATCAACAACGCCATTGCTACTTATTGCATTGTATGCGTTATTGCTGCCAGAGCTGGTGATGTCAAGGTTTCCGTTGCCAAGAAGATAAACTGTCTGGTTGTCATAACTGCCGGATTGCTGCAGCACTACATTGCCGTTGGCTGGCACCAGTATAGATAAATTGGATGCGCTGCCGGAGGATTGGACATTCAGATTGCCTCCACCAGATGCATAAATAGACGCACATTGCTTGGAACCCGAAAATGTTATGTCTACAGTATTCGCTGTCATTTTTATCACATTGTATGCTTCGCTTCCCTGAAGGTTCAGGTTTTGATACTCATAATAATTTTGATTTGTTATAATGTACTGCGTCGCA
Source organism: Microcaldota archaeon (assembly GCA_030039935.1). Taxonomy (GTDB): domain Archaea; phylum Micrarchaeota; class Micrarchaeia; order Micrarchaeales; family Micrarchaeaceae; genus JAJZAB01. Next base: position 6,319 of record JASHUQ010000033.1, on the reverse strand, counting down.
CTAGCCCCGCACGTCTGGAAAGCCGGGCCAGGAGGTTTCGGGACAACAAGGCATGACAGGCATGGCAGCGGTGTGTTAGATGCCTGTATCTGCAGCGCACCTCCAAATGTGTAGTTTTTCCCTCCCAGCAGCACATTTGAAGAGCATGGAACATTGTTTATCTGTGAAGGAGAACCAACGCAGTAATTTGCATTTATGTTAAACGATCCGGTATACAATGAGCCTATAGTAGGAGTATAGGCAAAGTTTGCCAGGCAGTACAGCTCTTGCCCGTCTACTATTGAATTTGGAGCGCAGTATCCGTTGCTGCTTTTGATACCGGCAATGCTTGCAGAGAAATTGCTTATGTTGACAATCCCTGGCTCTGTATCTGAGGCCACAACAACCAGTGTAGAGCCCGTGTGGTGTGTCTGGTTTATTGTATATATAAGGTCGCCGCAGCTGAATCCGGAAAAGAAGGAACATTGTGTTGGAAGAAGGGTCTTTGGAACGTTTATGAAAACATAGAGAAGAGCAAGGATAACAGCTATGATTATGAAAACAAGCTCGTATGTTGTAAGAAACTCCAGCGCCGTCTGTGACCTCTTTCTCATGCTAATCATTTCAATAGGTAAGTTTAAATAATATTTGCATATCGTCAATAGATATTATTTTATATTGCAATTATCAAAGGCAGAATATTTGAAGTTTCCAAAATTGGAAATATTCACTATCAAATTGCAAATAAAACAATAGTATAAATATCTGGAAAACAGCAGTAATATTACGATATCATGCCAAGTGTATATTTTAATGCGGATCAAAGTGAAGGAATAGACCGGACTGTCTCGCAGCCTGTTGATTTAGTAACATTAGAAAGGCAGATGCAGAAACAGCAGCTAGAGCAAGGAACATCCAAAGTGCATTATCCAGGTTTTTTGGCGCCCAAAGCGATGAAACAAGAAGGTATAGAGAAGAGCACCTGAAGGAGGCTTCAGACCTGCTTTTCAGTATTGTCACTCCAGAAGCAATGAGCGCTCTTGTTGATTCAACTCCAGAATCAAGGGAGTTTCAAGAAAGGCTCAGGGTTGCAGCACAAAAGGCCAGGAATACGCCTTTCTTAAGACCCGATGGATCAATAGCAAGAGACTGGACAAAGGGTTACATTGCACTTGCAATAGATTCAAGGGGTAATGTGCTTGGATTTGACAGCCTCCCGCAGGATCGCGCAAAACACTTGAATTATCAAGTGCTAAAGGCGTTGAGAGCTAGGGTGCTCAGCGAGCATGCAAAGGATATAAGAAAAGATCCGAGCAAAGAAGAGAACATAGCAATATTGGAAGGATTTGGAATAGAAAGAAAGCAGCAGTACATAGGAGCAAAGGATGATGTTCAATTGAAAGTAGGATCCGAATTTCGCTGGGTCTATGTAGTTGGAGGGGCAACTATTCCAGATAGCGAATATGTTGTAAACGTGTATGGAGAGCCTTCACCGAAGGATTACAGCTATCTTGATGGCGTTGATCCGCTTGAAGCGGAAATGGACGATGCGTTTGGAACCCTGGTACTCCATTATTTATTGAACCCTGATGCAGAGGCTGTGACCATCCTCGAGCCGCATAAAATCGCATGGATTAGAAACAAAATAAATCTATTGAGAAAAGATGGGAGTTCGTTATCTTGACCTCAGGTTCGAATCCCTCTAATTATCAGAACTAGTTCGAGATTGCAACCCTAATTTCTTTTGCCAATTGTGTATAAGGCATGGTATCCTCATGTCTGTTCCTTAAAGTTGCAATAGCCAGGGCAAATGTTTCTACCTCAATGCCACCTTCTAACTCGTGTGTTTCTGCTATTATCTTTTTAACCGGATCATTTGTTTTTGCAGTATCAAGAAGCAACTTAACTACATTAGTTGGTGCATAACTTGCAATTGTGTCAGCTATTGTAAAACCCTCCGTACTTTTGATCTTCAACTTTTCTGGATTAGAGGTACAATACAATAAGAGTTCTTTTCCGTTTCGCTCAAGTATAAGTATAACATTTTGTATGCTTTCAGTATTTATTCTTGCTATAAGCTCATCAGATACCTGTGATTCGTTGCCCCTAGCTTTAGGTCTATTTCTAGTAGGCATTAGTATCATCAAGTAATTTATTATAAAATAAATATATACTTATAAATTCAAGTTATTCATCTTATTTGACAGGTTTTGCCTTCTTTGCTTCTAAAAGTTTCTGAACTTTAGCGAGTCTGTTTTTAGCTTCCGCATAAAACGGATAATATTTTAGTGCCTTTTCATACCATTGTCTTGCATTTTCTAGGTCGCCCTTTGCCTCTTCGACATCTCCCATAAGCACAGCCGCATCCGGGCTGGTTGGCTGGAGTTCGAGTACTTTATTCAAATCCCTTATAACCTCATCATCGTTGTGCAGCATCCTTTGCGTCAGCGCCCTGTTGAAATAAGCATCGGCATACTTAGGATCTAGTTTAATTGCAGCAGAGAATTCATGCAATGCATCATCAAGCTTGCCTTGCTCAAAAAGAACATTACCTGTATGCCAACGCGCTTTGGCATTTTTTAATAATGTTTTGCCATCAAAAAAACTTTTTGCCCTGTAAGATACATGTTTTCTGAAAAATTGATCTTGAATATCTATTACCGCACCAGCTGTTTGCAAATCTTTAATATGCTGTCTTATTGTTGCTCTTGATAGATGTAGTTTTTTACTAAGCTGCGGTACAGTCATATTTTTATGTTTAAGCATATTGAATATTTTTTTCTTTGTTGCAAGTGCCTCGCTCATTCTATCAAAGCCCCTTTATTAACTTCCTCCCTTAGATCTATCCATACTGTTTTTGAACCTGTTGCAGGTTTTGTTACTGACATACTGACACAATAATAAATAGGATTTCCAGATATAAATAGGTTCCTAGAAAAGAAGGTTTTTGTTGGTTTGTAATAGGGTTCTCTACGCAGGAGAAATCTCTCCTGTTCAAAATCTTGCATTTATATATAACCCACAAGCATCATGGGGAGTCAGACATATAACAGTAATGGAGAGAGCCATAGTAGTAGTTAGACTAGCTTTATTTCGTGCTTTGGTTTGAACAATCTTAGCAGGTGTCTAGATTTACTCGATACTGTATTTGTGCAAAGCTCGCTTAAAAGTTTACCTCCGAGGAACCCAAGAGTCATGCCGTGCCAAGTGTACCCCATAGAATAATACATTCCTTTAAGCTTTGGGTCCTCGCCTATTGATGGCCTGGCATCCTCCGACCAGATTTCATGGCAAGTCCATGAATAATCTACACCTACATCTGGGAGGCCTGGAAAGAAATGAAAAAGTTGCTCGTAAAGGCCATTGATTGTTCTCTCACCGCCAGTTATTAGGATCCTATCTTTCATTGTTCGTATAAATGCGTATCTTATCCTAGTGTCCCAGATAAGTTTTGGCTTATCTAATTTGAATTCTTTCAGTATACTTTTTGGTATAGGTTTTGTCACTATAGCGTGGTCTGGTTCTTTTGAATATCTTTTATCCTCTATTTCTGCCTCTTTTATCAGGTAAGACCCTGTGGTGAGCAATAATTTCTTGCTGGTTACCGTGCCATTTTTGGTCTCGATCTTAAAATGACTTTTGGTTTTCTTTATTTTTATAACGTTTGTATTCTCGTATATCCTGATGCCTTTCTTTTTAATATCCCTAGCAAGACCCCTAGAAAATTTTGCAGGGTCGAATACTCTGCTCATATATTCGTACTTTAGGCATTCTGTAAAACGTGGATTTATTTTCAACTCATCCTTTATCTTTTCCTTGTGAATCAGTTTTGCTTTTATTCCATAATCTTTGACCGCCTTGAATTCCTTATGCAGCATATTCTCCTGTGATTCCTCCCAAACAACATAATATCCATGAGATTTTTCAAGTCCGCATTCGAGTCTATCTTTTTTTATTAGCGCTTCCATTTCTCTTATTATGTCTATTGTGGCAGAATAGATTAGAAATCCGTCTCTTCTGCCAAAATATTTTATATGCTGCCAAAGATCGAGGCCAAGGCCGGCAACAAGGCTGCCGGCGCCGTGCCCGGTACTCCCAGATGCTATTGATTTGCCTTCTAACATTACAAAATCGCTAGTGCTATTTGAAAGATGATACGCGGCTGATATGCCGGTTATTCCGCCACCAACTATTGCAATATCTGTATCAATATTTTCATCAAGGGGCTTTGATGATTTATAATCGTAATCAAGCCAACAAGAATTGTGTATCAATTTATCACAAGCGTCATGGTAGTCAGTTAGCCTGCTTAAAGACAAAATTAATGCTAATATCACTGTTTACATAAAGCTATTTATAATTTTGCGGTAATAATTAATAAGTCAGTGGAAGTCTGACACGAAGAGAATTATTCTATTACTCGATAAGCAGATTCTGTTTACACAACAGGCAACCGCTGCAATAAGTCAATGGGGTGTAGTGTTTTGGATGGAACATGCGTTAATTCTTCCTTCGCTACAAAGAGCTTTCTTGCTGGGATGTGTGTGAGAACGTGAAAATCGCTTATATCTTGATCATTGTTATCTTTTTGCTATCACTGATATCTGTAAGCCATGCAGCGAATACAATCACTATAAATACAAATATCACAACCCTAAAGGTTGTGGGATTGCCGCCTGGAGCAACATTGCCGCTGCAAATCCAAAATCCTCTAGGAACATACACAACTATAGATTACCCAATAACAAACTGGACAACAACGCTCTCAGTTAAGTATGCGAATTCTGTCATGACAACCTATCGCGGAAACGTTCCTTATCAATTTGAAGGGCAAGGAACAACCATAACTTACAAAGGTACAACATATACTATAAACGAAATAGCAGGTTCAGGATTCAATGGATTCATAATGAGCAATTCTCTAACCTACACATTGCCTTTCTATGAATACTTTAATTCCTCGCAATGGTCTGCTATACAAGCAAATGAACTAGAAAAACTAGGGATATCTGCGAATACAGCACTCACAATCGCAGGAGTGGCAAATACAATAAATACAGCAATATACAATGGAACAGCAGCAGCAGGAAATACATTGAAATATGCAACTGATTCAAACAACGCGATAGACTTTCATCAGATAACAATAGCAAAAGATTCGAGCTACATCTGCCTTAACCTTACATCATCAATAGGCTCATGGAGTTACTGTAATCCGGGAACGTATTCTTTGCCTTTAGCAGTAGTGAATGGTCATTTTGGAATCAATGGTCCTACATCAATAGTAATAACTGCAAATTTATCATCAACACTATATAAAAGCCAAACAATTCCCTACACTGCAACAATAAGTGTAGGCAATACAATTCTATTATCAGAAACAGCTAACTCAGTAAACGGATTTTCATATACGCAGCGTTTTACCTACACTGCAGGACAGCCTCTAACTATAACTCTTGATTCTTCTGGCAATGTGAATTATACATCAGAGGATCCAAGCGTTACTACGCCTCAAAACGTTATCCATTATGTTGGTTTCACTATAGATAATCAACAAAGTACACAATTCGCAAACAATGTGCCAATCGAAATACCTTACAACAGCATAGCATTCTCAACATACGCAAACTCGAACTGCAACAATGTAGAGTTCTTCAATGGAACAGATGGATATATTGGAAATTCATGGCTCGAAGGGAATACTGCAAATTCTATCCAGACTACAAATCTTTGTACTTCTGGGCAGAGCAATACACTATTCTGGCTTGAACTCCCAGAAAACGTTCCTGCGACAAGCAATGATCTAAACTGGTATGTGGGATTTACAGCGAATTTTGTTCTCACTAACAGCATAGGCGCAGGAGAAGCACCTCAGCTTTCCAGCTCTTATGCAGAGTATGATAATGGAAATACTGTGTTTACTGAATATTACAATTTTGCTGGGAATGTTCTGCCAGAAAATCTAAACAGCAATCCAAGTGGCTTTTCTCCATATACAAATTATGTAGTCTCTAACTCATTAGAGATAATAGGAAGCGGAAGCTATTGCGGAGATATATTCAGTAATACATTATACTACAACTATTTCAATTACCTTGTTGCATATGATACTTATTCCACAGGAACATCTGGTGGTGTTGCTTGGCAAATCTATGGCGCTGGATGTAACTATCCTCTTGGATTATCCACTGCTAATATTCAAGATGAACCTAGACTACACAATTACTTTAACCCAGACAACGGCGACCCGTCAAGCGACACTTATGCTGCTTTGTATGATACTTCAACAACGTCGTATTCGACATTTCTTGGATGGTTAAGCGCAGGAGGAAGTGCCGCA
>JASHUQ010000032.1 GCA_030039935.1 Microcaldota archaeon | reverse complement strand
TTATGGCGCCTATTATCGCGTACCTTAGAAGCTTGGCCACATCCATCTTTATTCCTGCTAGGTCAAGCTCCCTTGAGAGATATCTTCCGACGTTTCTTGACACAAGCCTCTCAAAGTTTATTTTCATAGCATCACTGTGCGAACACCGGCCTCGAGCTCCTTATTATCTGCAGGAACACTATCTGAAGGAATATTATTCCGACTATTGCACCGGCAAGAAGCGATCCCGTGACAGTGAATATCGGTACGAATGTTGTGAGTATGGTCAATACCGCGATTCCCATGCTTGGAAGTATCACCCCGAACAGCATGTAGAACATTGCTATTGCGTTGAGCCTCTGCCCGTATCTTCTTAAATCTATTATCCTCTCTTGTGCAAGCTGGTCTATCATTGTCTGCAATGCTGATACAACATCTGCACCAGCTTTTATGCTTACTGATGCCTGCAGCATGAGCCTTCTGAAAGATGCGCTCTTTGTATCAGCTATTGTCTGGTCTATCGCCTCTTCGAGCGGCTGGCCGAGCTGCACCCTCTCTGTTATCTTTGCGAACTCCTTGCTCGCGTCTCCATATCCTGTGCTTATGGACGCTATTGCATTGTAGAGCGGCATTCCCGACCTTAGAGATATTATCATATCTCTCGATGCAAAGAGTATGTCCCTCTCTATGTTCTTGGATGCAACCTCGCTCCTCCTCAATGGGTAATTCATGAATGACTTGAACGCGAACTGGTTTATCACAAATGCGAGCATCACAGCGAATATGACAGCTATCGGCAAAGCGATAGTCGTCCTTGAAAGGACAAGGAATATGGCTATTCCGACAACTATTGATATCATTATAGATGCAATGAACATCCTTTGTATGAAATCGTAGAGGCTCTCCTTTATTCCCTGCTGCCTCAGCGCTATCTCTACCTTTCTGTTCTTTATTGCAAGCTTTTCAATGTGCTTTACCCACGCGTTCTGCTTTTTTAGCGCCTCCTTTTCCAGCTTCTGGCCTGCAGCCCTCTTTATCGCAAGCTGCAGCTGCTTGTATTCCTCAGATGTGTCACTATTCTGCTGCTGCCTTTGGGGCGTTGCATCTTGAGCCTGGGCCAGTTCCTGCTGCTCTTGCTGAAGAGATGGGGGAACCGGAATTGGTGCTACACTATCCTCTCCCTGTATTGGAGCCTGCGGGTTTTGCGCAGGTTTTGCCTTTGGCCTTGGAGAAAAAAGCGATCCCAATCCTTTTTTTGGCTTTGGCTGCAGCTCTATCTTGCTTCCATTTACGTCTATTACCTTTGGCGCCTTTTTCTTGAACAGCAATGATTTCACCTGTTGTTCTCTTCTAGTATCGACACTGCATCAGAAAGCCTCTCATCCCTTAATATCCATAGGTTGTATTCGTTTTCTTGTACATTCCTTTTGCTTCTCTTCAGCTCCTTTTTCTCCATATCAACAACCTTTGAAAGCCCGTATACCTCTTGTATGACTATATCTAAATCCTGCCCATTGAACATGTTTCCCTTTAATCCATCCACTATCCTCTCAAGCTCTGCAACCTGGTCGTTTATTGACAGGTTTGGCAGCACGAGATCTTTTTCGTTTACAGGCTTGAGCCTTGCGTTTTTTATTATAGACTTGGGAACATTAAGCGACCTTGTCAATTCTTCCAGCTCCTTCTTTGCAGACTCTTTCTGTGAAACTTTGGCTTTCTCCTCTTCTTTTACCTCTTGTATCTGCTGTGCAACCTCTATTTGCGGTTGAATCTGCACCGCAATTGCGGCCTGCTGCTGCTGTTGCTGCAGCTGCTGCTCCCCCTTTGCCGTTGGTTTGTATACGCTTTTTTGCTGCTTTCCTATCTGAGATATTGTTTCAAGGCCGTGTCCTTCTATCTTGTTTATGTGGTTCAATGAGTCCTGGTAGCTTATGCCCTGCCTTTTTGCAGTGTTTCGGAAAGTGCCTGATATGTCCACAATATTTACATCCGGCCTTTTTACAGAGCTCTCTATCTCGGATATTTTCTCTATAATCTTCTCGTACTCGCTTTCGTTCCCGTATTGGTCAGCCATTCAACCAATACTATAACACAACAAGCCATTAAAATATATCCTTTGAATACTTGACATCGCTTTTTACAATGTCAAGGACCTTGCTCCTATTCCTATAGTACGTTGCGACAACAGTGCCGGCATCGTTCACAGATATTACATCATTCTTGACCATCCAGTTCAGGATTTGCACCTTCTCGGCAACCTCATCCGCCACCTCTTTGGATGTGTATCCAGAATAGAGAGAAAGAGTGTCGCCCAGCCTTGTCATCTCGCTAATTTGGGTAAACGTGTCGTTTCTCATGTTCCACTTGTAAAGTATGTTTGTGTCTCCAGTCCTGAGCACCTCTCCGAATTCCAAAATCCTTCTTATTCCCCTCTGCCTGTGCCTGAAAGCTACAACTATCCCTCCGATTCCGTTTATCATTATCTTAGGTATGTCTATAGGGGGATTGGTCATCCTGACAATTGTGTCCTGCGCGTTATCCGCGTGGATTGTTCCATAGACAGCATGCCCAGTGTGAATTGCCTCGAAAAGCGTCTCCGCGTCTTTCTTTATCCTTATCTCTCCAACAAGCATTATGTCGGGACGCTGCCTCAATGCATTTATCATCAGATTGTAGAGGGTCACCTCTCCCTTCCCCTCTGGGTTGGGCTCCCTTGTTACCATGGTCACCCATTGAAGGAATGATGGAAGAGTCAGTTCCCTAGTTTCCTCTACAGATATTATCCTCCTGCTAGGCGGAAAGAATATGCTCGCAGCATTGAGAATGCTTGTCTTCCCGGAAGCGGTTCCCCCGGCTATTAGAATGCTTATCTCGTTTTGTATTGCAAGCCAGATAATCGCACCGAGCTCTGGGCTCATAGTGTGGTTTTTTATCATTGCTGGCATTGTCCACGGGTTCTTTGAGAACTTTCTTATTGTTATTGTGTTTCCCACTTGGGATATTGGATAAAGGGTTGCGTTCACTCTGGATCCATCTGCTAGTTCCGCGTCCATAAGAGGAGCCAGGTTGTTGATCTCCCTGCCAACCCTTCTTCCTATTTGCTCGGCCTCATCGTATATTATCTCCTCGTTTCCAGGCCTTATGTTTGTCCTGCACCATCCGAGCCTTTTGTGGAACACCCATATGAAATTTGTAGAGCCATTTACTGCTATCTCTTCAAGGTTCTCATCGGATAGCGGAACCTCGAGGTCTCCGAGACCAAGCATCATGTTGACAATGTATGCAATAAGAAGGAGCTTTGTCTCGTTTGATGTTCCCGGAAGGTACTTGTCTATAAGGAGGCTGCTCGCCTCTATGTATTTTTTGTTCAGTTCGTCAACGTATTTCTTGTCCTGTATCCTTGTTGTATCAACAGGCACCATTGACACCAGCTCTCCTCTTAAAGAAAGAAGGAGCAGCTTTGTTGCGGCTCCAAGGCCAGGAATAGTCACATTGTATATTGGAATGTAATCCGCTGTCTGCTTTATCTCTATGTCTACAGGCATTCCGTTCGCATTGAGCCCGTAGCTTTCCAATGTCTTCTCTTCAGCGCCGTTGTTGTCTGCCATAAACACTCACTAGGATGCCTTTGCATTATCATCTTCTGGGATGAGCTTCTTTGTGTTCTCCCCAGCCTCCTGCGCCCTTTTCTTCACTTTCTCGAGCCGTGCAACCTTTTCTTTCTCTTTCACCTCAAGCTCTGACATGGCCGCCATCTTCTGCTCTATAGATATGCTGGATAGTGCCTTGAGCGCGCGGAGCTGCTCTCCCATCTTCTGCAGCTCTTGTCTTATCTGGTTTGACTCTGTCTCTATGTCGCTTACCTCCTTTTTCGCTTTGTCTATAGAGTCATAGATCGCAACAGATTCTCCGAATCCCTTCTTGAAAGTGTCTATCTTGTTGAGCAGTACCTTTGACAGGTCGTCGACCCTGCTAACGCTCTTCTGCATCTCCTCGTTTGTCTTGGAATACATGTTGTTGAACTCCACCTTTGCATCGCTGAGCTGTTTCTTCAGCCTTTCCTTCTCTTTTATGAATGTGTTTACCTCTTCGAACGATCCCTTTACGTGCTTTTCCCTCTCTTTCAATTGGCTTTCAAGTGTTTCTATTTGCTTGGAATAGTTCCTTAGACGTGTTTCCATCTCCCTTCTATCTTTCTCTATCTTTGAATGGAGGTTTTTCGTCTGCACCTCTACATTTTTTGACAACTGTTCCATATAATCAGTTGTTGTCTTGCTTGCGCTAGATATCTCCGAATCTGCAGCTTCTGCCTCCTTGACAAGCTGGTTTATCATCCCCCTTATCTCTTCCACCCCTTTTCCTTCCACTCCAACATTTGTGTGCTCTATCCTTGCATCAAGCTCCGTTATCCTCTTGTTTATATTGTCGTATGTTTCAGATGCCCTTTTGCTTATCGCTGCTATGCTGTTTCCCCTTTCCTGCACATAGTCGTAGATCTTGTTTATCTCTGAAACTGTCTTGTGTATCTCTGGCATCTGTTCTGCGTATATCTTTTCGCTCGTTGCAGTTGTTGTCTTTATCTTTTCTATCGCCTCTGTGAGCTTTTCTATAGATATCAGCTGTGTTGATATGTCTGATTCAAGCGTAACGCTCTTTGCGTCCAGCGTTGATTTAACCTTTGTCTCTTGCTCCGGAGTAAGTATTGATGGCGATATGTACATCTTTCCTACTTCGTATGTTATCTTGACTAGGTTGCCTTTTTCGAGGACATTCGCCCATCCCTCAACTATCTTCGGGTCTACTCCTATTGCGACAGAGATTGCACCCAGTTCCATCTTTCCCTTTGTCCTGAGAAGCTCTATGAGCGAGTCTATTGTTGTACGGGTTTCTGCCATTAAATACCACTATATTCTCTCATAACACACTAATACAATCTTTATATATATGCAC
>JASHUQ010000004.1 GCA_030039935.1 Microcaldota archaeon | reverse complement strand
CCGCCAGTCGGGAAATCTGGCCCTTGTATATAGTTGAGAAGCTCCTGTGATGTTATTTCATGGTTATCTACATAAGCTGCTATCGCATCGCAGACTTCCCTTAGATTATGCTGCATCACATTTGTTGCAACACCCACAGCTATGCCTGCCGCCCCATTTATTAGAAGGTTTGGAACCTTTGCCGGGAGTATTGTTGGCTCTTCCTCTGTATTGTCGAAATTTGGGACAAATCTAACAGGGTTCTTGTCTATATCAGAAAGCATCTCCTCAGCTAGCTTTTGCAGCTTTACCTCTGTGTACCTCTGCGCAGCCGGTGGATCTCCATCAATTGAACCCATATTGCCTTGCCCTTGTACCAATGTGTGGTTCATTGAAAAATCCTGCGCCATTCTTACAAGGGTATCGTAAGCTGCTATATCTCCATGTGGATGATACTTTCCTATGCAGTCTCCAACAATTCTTGCGCTCTTCTTTGTTGGTTGGTCGTGAAAGTTTCCAAGCTTGTACATTGACCACAGTATTCTTCTTTGCGCTGGCTTTAGCCCGTCTCTTGCCTCTGGCAGCGCCCTTCCTATGATCACGCTCATAGCATAGTCTATGTAGCTTGACTGTATCTCTTTCTCAATAAGCGTGTCTGTTTGTTGCTCGGCCATTTTATCATATATCAAGGAATTTTACTTCGCTGGAGTGCTCTTCAAGGAAATGCCTTCTCTGTTCGACATCCAGGCCCATCAGTATTGTGAACATCGTGTTTGCAAGCTCTGCATCTCCCACAGTTATCCTCTTTAGCACCCTCCTCTTTGGGTCCATTGTTGTTTCCCACAATTGCTCGGGGTTCATTTCCCCAAGCCCTTTGTATCTTTGCACCGCGGCCTTTCCATCATATCCCTTCATTATTTCGTTGAGCTCGTTGTCTGAATATGCGTATTTGATATCTCTTCCTTTTGCTATCTTGTAAAGTGGGGGCTGCCCTATGTATATGTAGCCTTTGTCTATAAGGGGCCTCATAAACCTGTAGAAAAATGTGAGGAGAAGAGTCCTGATGTGGCTGCCGTCAACGTCCGCATCTGTAAGCAGTATTATTTTCTTGTATCTTACTGCATCTGCGCTGAATGTTTCCCTTATTCCGGTGCCGAACGCGGTAACCATTGTGTGTAGAGTTGCGTTGCCGAATATTTTCTCTTCCGTTGCCTTTTCTATATTGAGTATTTTCCCCCTTAATGGGAGTATCGCCTGAAAGAACCTGTCCCTTGCCTGTTTGCTAGAGCCTGCTGCGCTTTCCCCTTCAACTATGAATATCTCGCATTTCTCAGGGTCAGATTCTGTGCAGTCTGCAAGTTTTCCGGGGAGAACCGCCCCCTCGAACAATCCCTTCTTTCTTGCGAGTTCCCTTGCTTTTCTTGCAGATTCTCGCGCCTCTGCAGCGGTGTACACCTTTTCGAGTATCTTGCTTGCCTCTGTTGGGTTTTCTTCTAGATATCTTGAAAATTCAGAATAGAAGTTGTTTTCGACAAACGCTTTGATCGACGTATTTCCGAGCTTCTCTTTTGTCTGCCCTTCAAACTCCGGATTTTGCATGAGTATTGCTATTATTGTAACCAGGCCTTCTCTGGTGTCCTCTCCTTCAAGAGAAATTCCCTTTTTCTTTCCGTTGTTCTTTGTATTGTAATTTGCAACCGCCCTTGTAAGTGCTGAGTGGAACCCGGTAACGTGCGTTCCCCCTTCTGGTGTCTTTATTTTGTTTACGAAAGAAAGCAGCTCCTCGTTATAAGATTCAACATACTGCATTATCAATTCAAGCTTCAGCGTATCAGATTGTTTTGTTATGAATATTGGTTTTGTGATCTCTTTTTTTGATCCCCTAAGATGTGCAAGGAAGTCATAAAGCCCATTCTTAGAGAAGTATTCGTGCGTTTTTGCAGGCTCCTCTCTTTCATCAATGTACTTTATTGTTATTCCTGGGTTCAGATATGCAAGATCTCGGAGTCTCTCTATGAGCTCCGTTGTATCAAAGCTTTTAGCGGAGAATATTTCTTTGTCTGGCTTGAACCTTATTGTTGTGCCCGATTCTCCATCTGGAGCCTTGCCAAGGTTTTCTAGCATAGATGTTGCTGTGCCGCGGCTAAACCTCTGCCTATACAGGCTTCCATCTTTCTTAACAGTTACCTCAACATATTCTGATAAAGAGTTGACAACTGTCAGCCCTACGCCGTGAAGGCCTCCAGAAACCTTGTATGCCTTATTTTCGAACTTTGCGCCGGAGTGCAGAGAGGTCATTATAACCTCCAAGGCGGGCCTGCCAACTTTTGGTATCACATCAACAGGAATCCCCCTGCCGTCATCACTCACCTCTCCTACATCTATTCCATCTTCTCTTGTCAACCTTACAGTGATTATCTTTGCGTAACCCGCTATTGCCTCGTCAATGGCGTTGTCAATTACTTCGTAAAGTAGGTGCAAGAAGCCAGGGCTGCCGGTTGACCCTATGTACATTGCTGGGCGTTTTCTTACACCTTGAGGGCCAGAAAGAACCATTATGTCCTTTGCACTATAATCGCTATCATCCATGCTAAAACCAACCAATTTTCCGACGGAAAAGTCGCCTATTATTTATCCCATAATTATTGGGTTTTCTAGATTTAAAGCACTTTCGGTAAGCGTATTTAAACGCTAAATTTAGGTAAAAATTCGCAGCAGAATTGTTAAATATGTAAAACGGTAAATACTGCTGCATGATAAAGGACGCAATACTTTGGAATCCGATGAAAGACAAAAGAGTTGAGTGCGTAGCATGCGCAAGGAGGTGCAAAATACCAGAAAATTCTCATGGTTTTTGCTTTGTAAGAAAGAACGAAAACGGGAAACTGAAGCTTATAAACTATGGAACTATTGCAGCTATGCAGATAGATCCTATAGAAAAGAAACCGTTCATCCATTTCATGCCTGGAAGCTATGTTTTTGGGATAGGGACTTCGAGCTGCAACTGGGGATGCCTGTTCTGCCAAAACCATAGCATATCTAAAGATAGGGAGATAACCGGAATTGACATTGACCCAGAAAGAATTGTGGATCTCGCTGTGGAAAACATGACAGAATGCATAGCTTTTACATACAATGAACCAACGATATTCATGGAGTATGTGCTCGATGTTGCTGAGATCGCACATAAAAAAGGATTGCGCACATTAATGGTATCAAATGGGTATATGACAAAAGAGGCGATAGAAAGGGTGAACGGGATGATAGATGCTGTTGTAGTAAACTTCAAGGGCAGCGGAGAGCAGAAATTCGCTAACAAGTTCGAGACAATTGTGTCAAGTGAGCCAATAAAAGAGGCTATACTTGAGCTAAAAAGAACTGGAATACATGTGGAGATTACTGATCTTGTAATACCTCGCGCTGGCGACTCATTGGATGCTTGTGATGAGCTAACAAGGTGGATTTGTGAAAAAGTTGGTGCCGATACACCAATACAATTCACCCAGTTTCATCCTGACTACAAAATGCTCGATTATCCAGTTACAGACTACAAAACATTGAAGGAACATTATGACATTGCAAAGCGCAACGGGCTCAACTATGTTTATATAGGAAACGTTCCTGGAAATCCTTACGAGAGCACGTTTTGCCCATCGTGCAAGTCAATCGCAATAGAAAGAAAAGGCCATTACATAGTAAATTGGTTTCTTGACAAGAACATGAGGTGCAAATGCGGCAACCGGATACCTGTTGTTGGTGTTGCCCCGATAAAGTTCAGGCATGAAGAAATAAGGGTTTTATATTAGCATTGCATTTACTAATTTGTGCCAATCAAAAGAGCGAAGCTTCCCATAAGCAATTCAGACTTCAAAAATGCAAGGTTTGTGGTTATAGGGGTCCCAGATGACAGCGGAAGCAGCTATAGAAATGGATCTGACAAAGCCCCAGATGCTATAAGAAGAGTGGCGAACAGTAATGAGCTTGGAGAGGTTGTGCGCAACGGCAAAAAGTCGATTTTTGAGCCAGAATTGAGCAAGCTGAATGCGAAGGTATTCGACTATGGGAATGTAAGGAAAGATGGGCTAAAAACAGCAATAAACAAAATATGCAAAAACGGGAAGTTGCCAATTGTTATTGGTGGCGATCATTCGATAACATACAAAACAATATCAAGCATTAGCACAAAGAAAAGGTTTAGCTTTGTTTATTTTGACGCACATCCTGATTTTATTTGCTCCAGAAGGAACTACTTTGGCTCTGTTGTCTGCGACATATCAATGCTCAAGAATGTTGACATCAAGTCCAGCGTCATCGTTGGTGTGAGAGCGATAGAGGATGAAGAGATAGATGATATAAGAAAATCCGGTATAAAGGTAATAACAGCAACAGATGTTGTCGGGCTTGGTGCCAAGAAGGTAGTTGATGTGATAAAGAAAACTGTGTCAAGCAATGTTTACATATCTGTTGACCTGGATGTTGTCGATCCGGCTTTTGCTCCTGGAGTAACAACGCCGGTTGTAGGAGGCATTTCCTCAGATGAGCTTTTGTATTTTATAAGGGGACTTGCCGGCTATGCAAACATGGGATTAGATGTGATGGAGGTGTGCCCTAAATACGATAGAAAGGATGTTACATCTTACCTTGCATATAGAACAATACTTGAATTCATTTCCGAAAAAAGGTGATGCCGTGAACTTAAAGAAAGCCTTGTGGATTTTGCTTACTCTGGGAATAATAGTGTCGATATACTTAACATATGTCCATTATTATCCCGGAGCGCTTGTATGCGAGAAAGGCAATATAATCAACTGTGCCGATGTTATAACAAGCAATTATTCTATAATATTTGGAATCCCTTTGGCGATATATTCTCTTGTATGGTTCGTGATAGCTTTTCTCGTTGCCAAATACAAGAATAGAGCAGGAATTGCTGCTGATTTGTGGTTCCTTATAGGCATTGGGGGAATGCTTTATTCGGCATTTTCCATGTACATGCTGCAAAAGATATGCATTTATTGCACAGCTCTCGATATTTTGATAATTCTTTCTATTATTGTATATTTCAAATACAAAAAGCAAATGTAGCTATCTCTTTTTATGACCCGGGCTGTAGAACCCGTAGAAAAGAAGGAATACTCCAAAAAGCTCTGCTATGTATAGGACTGATGGGAAGTATGTTATGTAAAGAGTGCCAGCTATTGCTATTATGAAAACTCCTGCTATTATTCCTAGCATCTTCTTTGATTTTGTGTGTAGGTATCCTATTGCGGCCACCCATATAAGAACAATTGACGCTGGAAATGTAGCAAGGGATGATGCGATAACTATGAACAACGAGGGCTGCCCAAACACTATGTAGTTTTTAACAATATCAGTAATCGGGCCCACGGCAACAGAGGCAAGTGCGATAACCGCAACTAGTGCAGTGAATATAGTATAACTGGATATTATTTTTCTTGAAGAGATTAATTGTATTGACCCAAGAGAAAGGAATTGCACAAGTATTACAACTGAAAACAGGTAGATAGCCATTAAAATTGGATAATATATGTTTAAGGCGAATATTATCTCTAGGAGTGCGCTTACAACAAATACCCATAGGCCTATGCTCCAGAAAAGATTGCTTTTCCTCTTGTTCCTAAAATACGACTGTGTCATAAGCACTGCAAGCAGTATGCTGAATAGAGTAACTATAATAGTTGCTGCCAATGCTTCGATCTGTGCGATTTGCATACTATCGCATCACACACTAAACTTAAAAATTTGACTAATAAAAGGTTCTTAATATTGCAATTACATAGACCTTAGGTGGGCCCATAGCTCAGCCTGGCAGAGCGGCTGGCTCTTAACCAGCATGTCGGGGGTCCAAATCCCCCTGGGCCCGCATCAGCAAAGACAACAAGAAAAGCAAGAAGATAAATACTGTCACGGTTGCATCCAGTCTATTTCATGATATTCGTAATTGCTTCCCGGAAGATCTATCCTTCTTACTTTATAGTATGTAAC
>JASHUQ010000031.1 GCA_030039935.1 Microcaldota archaeon | reverse complement strand
ATGTTGGACAAAACATAACCTCTGGTTTGTTCAAGGTTGAACTTGCAGATATAGGACAACCAAACAGCGCAGGAGTGTCACCGGCAGGATTGGACGTATTCTACAATGGAGGAACAACTCCAACTAATGTAACAGCAGTATACCCAGGAAATACAGTAGAATTCAATGTATCTGGAACAAACCTATATGTAAAGGTTAACCAGACATTCGCAGGATTGTATGCATATCAAAAGTATGCAAAGCTGCAGCTGTATTCCAATGTGTACAATGTATCGAATGGAAAGGTCTGGAACCAGACAAATGACCCAGGCTGGTACACAACACTGTTATGGACAAACAGCTCATCCGGACACGCAAACGAACTGCAGAGTATAATAATATACAACACATCGGGATCCACAACATTAACACCAGGTGAAAGCTTCCCATTCATAACAAAGCCAACAGGATGGACAGTTGAATTCCTCGGTGACGAGAATTTCAACAACTTCGATTCTCTGACCGTAACATCAGAGACAACGCAGACAATAAACTATGAGAACTACCCAGGAAACACCGCTGGAGCAGCTCTAGACGCAATAAACAACATAACAGAGCCTGCATCGCTATTGAGCATACACTCAACAATAGACAATGCTTTCACAAGCCAAGTTAGCAGCGATGGCCAGACAGTTCTGGTAAACCTTGCAAGCGATCAGCTTGTTGAAGCTGGCAACACAATAGGATCAAATACAGTGTCATTCTCATACAACGATCCATTGGAGCTTTCCACTGCAAGCAACCCTATAGTTGTTACTGTAAAGGGATGGGCTGCTAACACTGCAAGCGCTGCAACTACAATAAACGCAATAACAATAGGTTCAGGAGTGTCGACAGGCTCAGGTACTATCGGAACACTGTACAATGTAACATCAATTACATTGTCTTCTCCAGCACCTGGACTTAGCTTCAATGTGATCAATGGTTTGTCAACAATCGCAGCCCTAGTTCCAGACGCACCACAGATAATATATTCAGTGAGCGGCAAGGGATACGGCTATGCAAACTACACAGATGGAGCTCCGTTATCTTGGACATATGATCAGAATAACGGTCAGCCGACAACAACCTTCTATCTGACAACAAACACAATAACAGGAACGCCAGATTATTGGAGATTGTACTACAAACTGAACATGACAGAAGAGCCAATTCCTGGAAACACTGCAGCTATTGATTCGCTTGTAATTGGAATATACAACAGCACAGCTGGTGCTGTAGGAAACCCATTCTTCCAAATCAACCAATCAGTAACAGGAACACACAACAATGTGACATATGTCTCGACAGAGCATAATGCTGTGCAGGCAACAGTGGGATTCAGGACAGAGAAGGGAAGCAAGGTTGCGCAGATAAGCCCAAGCACTGACACAATAGACTTGGCAGAATCGCAGGACTACCTGTACTTTGATGTAGCTCCAAGCACGTCAAGCGCAGCAACATCAACAACGCACACATACGGCCCATTCTCTATAGGCAGCCACATAACAGGCGTCCCAGGAGTGAACCAGAATGTCTCTATAGGAAAGGTTACAAACGTAACACTAGGACTTGGATCAAGTTCCTCATACACAATAACAGGTATACAGAACTTGACAGCTGTTCCATCAGCAAAGCAGGCAATAGTTGCAACACCGCTATTGAACCTGACAACCACACCATTGGTAGTACTAGACAGCCAGGCAAACCCATCAAGCGCATTGATCTTGATAGGATCTGGATATGTCAACACACTATCACAGCAAGTGGTTCCATGGAGCAACTACACGCCAAGCACATCAATCCTAGCAGCATATGGAAACAAGATCCTGATAGCTGGTTACTCAGCAGCGCAGACAACACAGGAGGCAAATGCGTTCATACAGGCATTGTACCAGAACGCAGGATACCCGTAAACAACTAGGTAGCGATTAGGCAGCAGTATGGAAAGGCGTTTTGCCTTTCCTTTATCTCTTTTTGTTGTTTTTCCACTTCTTAGCGTTAGCAATGTACATTTGCGACGACAAAAAAACAAAATAAATGATAAGCATTTATAAAGGTTCGCTGCAATATGTTATGAAAGATGGGTTTTATGATGAAAATTAGATATATGCTTACCCTTTTCTTATCCATTATAGTGCTCTCAGGCAGCGCCCATGCGCTCTCCACAACATCCCATTTGTATCTATTCTTATCGCAATACATCAACCAGAGCGTGATAGGATCATCCTCTTTTGCAAACGCAACAATAAACACAAGCAGCTACTCAATAATGCAGATTTCTTCCTATCAATACATTGTAATAAACACAACAAAGAGCCAGTATTCGTTTGTAGAGGACAACAATACATCATATCTTGTATTGAAGCCGTATCTTCTTGCCAATCTTCAGCCAAACGAGACAGATGTGCTTGAATTGAACGCATCTATGAACATATTCAGAAGCAGCGGCCAGACCCTTCTCTCCCAATGCATTACTGTGACAGGATTGGACCACCTGACCTGCACTCTAGCGAATGAATGCCAATCCTGCGAAGCGGTTCCAATTTGCAACGACTATCTTAAAGAGACCGACGGGCCGACAGGGCCTGTAGGAGAGGGAGTAATGAACTTCTCAATACACTATAATCAGCTGAATTCAAGCTACAATGAGTACTTCTCTCTTGCCTCATCGCTGAATGCGAGCAACGCGGCAGCAAAGCTTGCAGAACTATCCGGCATAACTGACAATATATCAAGCGAGTCTACAGAAATATCAGAGAATCCGCTGTTTCCTCCTCCGGCAAACTTCACAGCTTCAGAAGCGGCATCATGCATAAACTATAATCCAAACAGCGCGCCATGGTATTGCTACTCAATAGGATTGTGCCAGGTTCCGAATTTCAACAGGACAGCATTGTCAAACGCGCAAGTCGCAATCTATTCGCTCCAATCTCTCTCGCTTTCCAATTCATCGATACAGTCAATTGCCGACAATGCGACGACAAACGCAAACATTTACCTTGGACCAGCGGTTATCACTGAATTCAGCAGCATTGAGCAAAGATTTTATCCCCAATACAACTCCACGACAAAAAACGCCTCTGCGCTTCTTGGTTTCTACTACAACAAGAGCCTTGCTGAATCTTTGACAGTTTTGCAGAATACATTCTCCGAGCTTCTAGCACACAGCACGCAGATGAACATAACGCAGTACAATGCTACTATAGCTGTGCAATTGCAAAATGTTTCATCAATGTATTCCAGTTTATACTCATCATACAAGCAAATAATAGATTTGTCTTCGAACAACAGCGTCGGGATAACGTTGCATGAGATAGACTACAGGGAGCAGCCCGCATCATTGTCAAGGATAGCTGCGGAACAGCAGTCTATAAACACGCAGCTAAACTCTGGAATAAATTCAACGCAAGGCTCATCAATATACCAGAACGAGAGCGCAATAAAGGGATCACTGGGATTCATCGCGCCGTCGACTGTCGGCTCTTTCATAAAAAGCGCAGATGGGGGTTTCATAGGGTCTATTCTCTCTGGATCAAACGCGTCCATACCCGCAAAGCTTAGTGCGGCTCCATTATATGCGCTTATTGTCTCGCTAATAATATCAATTATTGTAATAGTGATAGTATATTTCACCACATATCACAGGTTTAAGAGAAAAAGAAGACTGCATCTTCACAGGAAGGCGAAGAGGGCGTGGCTTGCGCTTTTCCTTGCCATTGTAGTGATACTTGCAATATACTCAATATCAACATATGCGTATGCAAGCGCTGCCAATTCATTCCTTCCAGCAAGCTCCTTCTTCAATTCTGTTAAATCCCATACGATTGTCTTCATAGCAATGAACGGATCTGCTATGTCAAACCAGTCATTGATAAACTGCGAAAGCGCGCTGTCCCAAATCCTGACAAGCAAGAACAAAACTGTGAAAGAGGTCGATATACAAAATTACAGCTGCGTTTCTTCTGGAACTTTTGATGAACCGTGCTATGACCAGATGCTTTCATCTGATAATCCCATAATAGTAATAAGCCAGGGCAAGGCAAACCAGATTGTGTACAAGGGATTGTACGGATATACTCTTTATGCAAGCGGGCTTCCTGCGACTGGAAGCTCCTGCCTGCTCGGCAAGCTCTTTGAAGTGAATTGATGGAGAAGAAAGCGAAGAATGCAAGAAAGGATAATGCGGAGAACAGCAAGAGCAACAGCAAGACGCTGGCTGTAATAGGAATAATAGTCATTGTGGCAATAATAGCCGGTGCGCTTGCCTATGGGCTTACAAGCACACCAGCAACAAGCTTCAATTCCTTCAAATCAAGGTTCAATTCTGCGCAGAGGATAGGCATTGTAGCATATGGATACAATGGAACAGAGGTAAGCTATACTGTGGGATGCGCAAGCGCAATAATAGAGTCTGTTGTTGGAAGCGCATCGTCCCACAGGAACGCAAGCACAATAGACTTCTATATAGTCAACAGCACGGAGTGCGTTTCGGAGCACGGTGTTGCCGGCACTGTGCAGAACTACACGAACAGCACAGCAGGCAATTGCATAAGCGAGGCTGACGCAGAGCCGAGCATATTCATAAGCTACAACAATACGAATTCTACAAAGGTAACGCAGGACTCATTGCAGATAAAAGGGGATGGAGAGTTCCTATCAATGTGCGGCATTTCATCAGAGATAAGCTGATCAGGACTTGTACTTGAGCATTGCTGCTATTCCGCCAAAGCCAAGGAGAAGCTCTTTCCCATACTGGCCATTTGAGGATATAAAAGCCACGTCGATTCCAGAGCTGTCGGCAATGTCTATGATATCCTCAACAGCATCCTTCTGGCTTATCACCTCAAGTGTTCCCCCCTCTGTGTGCCTTACTTGTCTTGTGTTTCCCTGCTCTACACTTGTGAATTCGCTGTTGCATGTGGTGCATCTGTATCTCACTTCTACAAGCTCAACATCCTCGCTTATTATCAATTTCGAAACATTATTGTTTGACAGCGCATTCTTTACCTTTTCATATCCTGATACAACAAGCCCGTTTCTTGAAACCTCAACAAGGAATTTCTCCATAACCTTTCTCTCCTGCACCGCAGCCTGCTCCTTGAGAAGCTCCTTTGATTTCTCGAGAAGCTCGTTTACGCCGGTTGTTTCGTCAGTATAACCGGTATCGAATACGCCAAGGACCTTTATCTGGTAATTGAGGTTCTTGGACCGCACAAAATTTTCCTTTGCAGGGCCAGGGCCTCCAACAACAAGCCCATTGAGCTTGTATCCGTATTTCTCGAATACAGAGTTTACTGAGTCCCCAACGCTTTTGTAATAGTCGTTTATGCTCTCGTTTATCGCCCTTTCGTACCTTGCAGCGGATTGCCCTCCCTTTCTGACTTTTGCGTGCGCAAAGGAGCGGATCTTCTTCTCTACAGTTGTCGAGGTCCCCTTGAGAGTCACAAGCGTTGCCTCCCTTCCATCCATTACAACAAGGCAGTACATCTCCTTTGCTTCTGTTATAGCAAGAATGGGCTCGAGAAAGAAGCTAGAATCGCACCTATACGTATCTGATTGTATTGGGCTTGGAGGCTCCATTGAGAACAGCTCTATGTCCGGCTTTGCCTGCACGCTGGATATATTGCCGCAAAAGATGGCAAGCCCGTTCTTCGGCGCAATTTTATACAATCTGAGATACTGCATTATTTTCTCTAATGCCCCCTGTACGTTGAGCCTCGTAGCCTTTGATTTAATATTGCCGGATTGGCTGTGCTCATCCCTGAGCCTAGCAACAGCCTCAGCTATCTGAGTGCCAGGAGGAACGTAGAAGCTTATAAGCTCTGTTCCAGATCCGCGTATGGACCCAAGCCTCTTAAGCTCCTTTTTTATGCTATAATCTGTTTTCATAAATACCACAGGAAAAGGGCGCTGCTATGCAGAGCGAGAGAAAATGACGCCAGTCTTTGATTTCACAGTATCATATATAAATGATATGCAAGAATTATAAAGATAATGCAGGGGTGGCAGAGCATGGCCAAATGCGACGGGCTTAGGACCCGTTCCCTTTAGAGGGTGCATGAGTTCAAATCTCATCCCCTGCACATAATGCAAGGATAAACTTTTTAACAGCTAAAATCCATTATATTGTGTTAAAATGAGAGGTATAGCGACGATTATTACTGTTATTATGATAATGGGAATGGCCAGCGCTGGCACTGTCACGCTTACAGGGACGTGTTCGCAGAGCATTATAAACAAAACCAACAACTACACAACATTTTCCTTGTTAAATTCTGGCAATGAAACAGCATCAAACATCACAATAGTGCCAAGGATATACGGAGCAATGACATACAATTCTGAAGAGACCATGCAGTACCTTTCTCCAGGACAGAACAAAACAGCGAGCTTCTAC
Source organism: Microcaldota archaeon (assembly GCA_030039935.1). Classification (GTDB taxonomy): domain Archaea; phylum Micrarchaeota; class Micrarchaeia; order Micrarchaeales; family Micrarchaeaceae; genus JAJZAB01. The sequence goes on along the minus strand of JASHUQ010000031.1, from coordinate 6,424 downwards.
TTCTACAATTTTTCAATTCCAGGAAGCTATTCTGACGCGTTTATAGTAGACTACTCGCAGGGAGGCAGCATATTTTATGCGCTATTCCCATGCATACAGAGCATTGAAAACGCAACCCACAGCCTTGTAAGCATATCTGATGTAAACCAAACCGGCAATACATTGAGATTAGATGTAGTAAACCTTGGGCAATCGCAGGTAAATGTCAATGTTTCAACTCTCCTTCCTCCATCTTTTTCCTCTGTTCCTGAATCCGCCAACATAACAATAGGGCCAAATTCCCAAAAGAATGTCAGCTTTGACCTGTTCTATCCTGGAATAAGCGAGGCCGCATACAGCATAGGCCTGTCAGCTTCTTATATTGGAAATGGGATGCATTATTCTGTTTTATATCCGTTCGTTATTGACTTTTACAGCACAAAGAAAATATCAGGGCCAAGTATAATCTTTATCATAGCTGGATTAATAATCATAGTTATGATTGCGTTGATAATAATATCAGTTGTAAAAAACAGAAAGAAGGGGAATCAGACAAGTGAAAAAGAGGCGGTGCGGGAATGATGAGCAAAAAACCATATATAAGCATAATAATACCAACGCTGAACGAGGAGCAGAACATAAGAAAGATGATAAATGGGGTTAAGGAGGTAATGAGGGATTACAGCTATGAGATAATAGTTGTTGACAAGCACTCGATAGATAAAACCGTCAATATTGCAAAATCCCTTAAAGCAAGGATAATCTACGATGACAAGGGCAAGGGCTCAGCTCTTATAAAAGGCTTCAACAACGCCAATGGAAGAATACTCATATCTATGGATGCCGACCTTTCACACAGGCCAAACGAGCTTAGGCTTCTTGTAACCGGAATAGAATCCGGATATGATATGTGCACAGGATCTAGATTCCTTACTGGAGGAGGAACGGAAGACATGCCTTTTATAAGAAAACTAGGAAACAAGTTTTTTGTAGGCCTTGTAAACCTTTTCTACGGGTCGAATTTCACAGACCTTTGCTATGGCTACAGGGCTTTCACAAAGAATGCGACGAAAAGGCTGCATTTGTCCGAGCTCGGCTTTGGAATAGAAACAGAGATGAACATAAAGGCCACAAAAGCAAAGCTGAAGATACTAGAGATACCGAGCTTTGAAAAGAAAAGGAGAAAGGGGGAGGCGAAGCTGAGGACAATGGATGATGGGTTCATTATACTCAAGACAATATTGAAGAACCTCTAGCCTGTTGTGTTCTTCAACCCTGTAATATAATAGAAGCCGAAGAGCTTGTCTTCCTGTGTGTACGTTGCGTTTACTATATTTTGCAAAGTGAATGTGTTTTCCACATATGTGCAGGTGTTATTCGGGGTGTAGCACCAGTATCCATAATCTAGGACAAGGCACGGGTATTGCTGCTTGTATGTCTCATAGCTTTGCGGATAAAGGTTGAACATTTGCGTCGATGTCCTGTTGTTTATGTTCATAAGCGTAGGGTCATAGCTGAATATAAGACAAGAAGAGGGAACCGCGCTGATATTGCTGTAAACAAAATTCTCGTAGAAGCGCGCATCTCCAGCCTGTTGTATCTGTGAAGGATTTATAGCAAGCAACGGCTCTAGAGTAAAGATCGGATATAATATTATTCCCACAACTATTGCGTATGCGCAAACCCTGATTATCTTGAACATCCTTTTTCTTTTGCGCCTGAAGAATCCCTCAGTATATGCAAGGGAGGCGGCGTATCCTCCAAAAATGCACGAAGGGGCGATCAGCGCAAGCATGAACCTCCAGTCGACCCCATATGTCACTCCACCGGCATAGAACGCTGTGAAAAGAACAAAAAGCGATATGAACCATATGCCAAGCGCAAGGAGCTCCCTTCTTTTCACTACCATCATTATTGCCGCTCCTATTATACCCAAAAATGTGAATATTATCGGCTGTATTATATATGAGCTTTCAAATGAGTTGAACCAGAATGCAAGGTTGGCGCATATGTTGGCATTGAAATTTTGAATGCTTATAGACGCATTAGGGGTTATTGTGGTGAACTTTGCAATGCATGTTTGCTGCACAAACGTACCCTGATAGCCATAAGAGCCAGTTGTAAGTTCGATATACGAATATGTTATCTCTGGTACGATAGCAACAAAGAAAAGCAGAACTATAACAAGCGCCTTTGTATTGAACACATTTCTCTTTACCCTTCTAAGATTGTTTATTATCGATGACTTGATGTTTTTGTCGTCAAGGACAAGGTACATCAGGATGATGACTGGAATATAAATGACAGAATCAACCTTCATGTATGTGACAAATGCGAGCGAGAATGCAAAGCCTGCAAACGTTGCGGCGCTCTTTCTCCTTGAGAATATCAGCATCAAGAAAACCGCTAGCAAAGAATAGGCGAGGTTGGGCATGTCGGATGTTGTAGACCTTGACCAGAGCAGAACTATAGGGGAAAGCGCAACAAGAAGCTGTGAAAATAATCCTACAACTGGATTCTTCAGCATGACAGAGCCCACTGCAAAAGCAAGGATTACTGCTATTATAGATACAATCAGCATTGTGTTGTATGTAACAGCAAGCTTGACTCCAAAGAACAGGAATCCCAATGCGAGTGTAAATGAGGTTCCTACGGGCTCATGGAATATTTCTCCAGTATAGCATACATTGGGAGTTCCGTAGTCGCACATCCACGATTGCCCCATATGGATGAGATCCTGCGCCCCTCCCTGGTATATTGCGTCGTCGAAAAAAAGCTGCTGCGTAGGTTTTATTATTGCCAGATCGGCTGTTATGAACATTGCAGTGATTAGAAGCATGAGAAGGATGTGCCATTTCTTTGTGCCTATCTCTTTGAACACGTGAAAAATATGCTTTCTAGAAAGCACGACAGACACAATAGTTCCTACAAATGCCACAAGTATGCCAAAAGTGAATAGATATTCCTCAATTCCAAGAACCGACATAGGTCACATTCCACCCTTGTTTGTAACAAAAATGCCGTTTATGAACATGTATTTTGTTTTTGAGGCTTTCATTGTCGCGATCGCGTCATCCGGGGTCATTACTATCGGCATTCCGTGTATGTTGAAGCTTGTGTTGAGAACTATCCCGTGGCCCTTGTGCCTTCTTACCTGTTTTAGCATATCCATGTATATTGGATTTTCGTTGCCCACCATCTGCGGCCTCGCGGATCCGTCTATGTGCATCACAGATTTTGTCTTGTCGCGCATCTCTTTCTTTACAATGTAGGCCATTGTCATTAGCTTGTCTGCACCTTTGTTGTCGTATTCGATTATTCTTGGAACATCCTCTTCAAGAATAGACGGGGCAAAGGGCTGGAACCACTCCCTTTTCTTTACATAGAGATTGAGCTTTTCCTTTACTTCCTCTGAATCGCTTGGGGCAAGTATGCTCCTGTTTCCCAATGCCCTGGGCCCCATCTCCATCCTCCCCTGGAACCAGAAAACATAGTTGCCATTGCTTATGAGCTCTGCCGCATGCGATGCCTGTTCTGATTGGCTTTCCTTCTGCATAGTAAAGCCGCGCTCCTTCTTTATAGCTCTCTCTGTGTCAAGTTCTGAATAATCTGGTCCTATGTATGGAGAAAAATTGTACTGGCTTGTTCCATTAAGCAAATAGTTGACATAAAGGGCGGAGCCGAGCGCTATCCCTCCATCTCCCATATGCGGGAATATGTACCAGTGCTTCAGGGCATCAAGGTTCCTTACAAGCATGTTCGCCTTTACATTGGAGAATACTCCACCCGCCATTGCAACGTCCCCGATTCCGAATCTATCTATCGAGTTGCTGACGAACTTTCCAAGTATGTTCTCGAAAAGCTGCTGCGCGAAGTAGGAAAATTGCTCCCTTGGGGTCTTCCACGCGATCTTTTGAAGCGTGCCGAACTGCTTTACCGGCCCGTATCTTGATCGCATTATTGTGCCGCTTGCAGAGAAAAGGTCCTTCAAAGCATTCTCCTCAAACGGAAATGGGAAAGAATAATCTGCCATAGCCATTACCTTTCCTTCGTCTTCCAGCTCCCTCATTCCAACAATGTTTGTTACCTGTTCAAAGAATATTCCAAGGGAGTCCCTTGCGCCTATCCTTATATGCCTGGTAAGCTTTTTGTTCTCAAGAGTGCTTACTGTTGCAGAAGCTCCGTCTCCAAGCCCGTCTACTGTTACAACAAGCGCATTGCTGAATGGCGATGTGAATGCGGCTGTTGCTGCATGGGCTGTATGATGGTCAACAATATGAAGAGTATAGTTCTTGAAGCCCATGCTGTTAAGCTGTTTCCTTATTGCATAGCTGCTTATGCTGTTGCATAAGGGAAGGACTCCAACATTGGTCATTGTATACTTTATGTTATGCCTAAGGTTGTCAAAGCTCGGCTTCATCATCTTCCTTCTTCTAAATAAATAGTAGTTTTCTTTCATAGAAGGGAATACCCTTTCAAGGGTCTTGGTAAGCTCTGTCGTAGTGAATGCTATATGCTCTATGTCTGAGTGCTTTGTGTTGGTGTACGCCAATGCAGCATTTATCGAATGGTATGGAAACTTCACCTCGAGCTTCCTTTTTGTGAATCTCTCCTCATTTGCAGCGAATATTATCTCATTGTCCCTAATAAGCGCTGCACCAGAATCATGACCATCCCACAGTCCTAAGACATACATGCTATCAAAGAATTTGAATATAATTTGCTGAGATGCTATAAAAAGATTAGCTGCAATCTATAAAAAGGTGTGCAAGTGCTTAGCAAGCTCAAGGAGATATTCGCTTTTAGGATAAGCAGGAAAAACGTAAAGCCAGACAGGAAAATGCTGGCTTTTGCAATAGTCGCATTTCTTGTTTTGGTAGAGATAAACGGGGCTGTTCTTTATGGCTATATATCAAACATTTCTCTGATATTTGATGTTGTAATAATGGTCCTTTTCATTGCATATGTAATTGGATTTGTTTATTACAAAAGGGAAAAAGGCAAGAGCCTGGATACATTGCTAAAGTGCCTGTTTGCTGCAGTTGTACTGACTTTTGCTTTGCACTTTGCATTCTTGTTCATCTACTTCCAAACAAACCTCTATCTACTGTATTACATATTTATTTTTATAATTTCGGGTGTACCGTTCTTCCTCCCAATAATACTTTTCGCCTTTTTGGGAAGAAGCTTCCAGGAGGCAAAGGTAGCGAGGAAATACAAAAAGGGCTACAAGATAATTGCCTCTGTCTTCATAGCAACAGCAATAATACTGATGCTCTTCTTCTTCCTTTCAAAATATTTCATAAGCGGGGCGGTAACAGATGATGAGGAATTCTTGGGAATACAGAGCGCCATGGCGCTCGTAAACGGGCACAACCCGTACACAGCGAATTTCAGCAACACACTTTTCCAGAACTACACAAACGACACTACGCTTGTCCCCACGATAACAACATCGGGTTCTATTGTCGGCAAAATAGACTATCCAGCAATGTATTTTCTTGTATCTGTGCCGTTCTTCCTGTTCTCTAAGTTAGGAATATACACCTTCAGATACAGCGGATTATACATCGATCTGGCTATATTCGCACTTATAATGGTTTTTGCCGTAGCATATGCGATAAAATACAAGTACCTTAAGCTTCCCCCTGTTATCTTGATAGCATTCCTGCTTCTTGCTGCAACCCTTCAATCGTCATTTGTGGATTTCCTGATGATAGGGCTTCTTGTAATTGCATTCTTCTACAGCAAAAACAAGTACATATGGGTTGTATTGGGAATCTGCGCATCTATACAGGAAGAGCTATGGATTCCTGTGCTCTTGTTCCTGATCTATTCATTCAACAACTATGGATTCAAGAAAGGAATCAGGGATCTTGCGGGAACCATTCTTATTTTTCTTCTCATAAACGGATATTTCATTATTGCAGGGCCATCTGCGTATTTCAAAGACGTATTCACTCCGATAAGCGGCTACCTTCTGCCGACAACCTATTCAATGATGGGATTCCTTATACTAAGAATTTATCCAATACTTCTTAATTCATTCACATTTTTGTTCATTGCATCTATAGCAGCAACGTGCCTCGCGTTCTTTTATCTGAACCAAAAGAGGCTGATATTCCTTTTCAGCTTCATACCGTTGATGTTCCTCTACCATGGTATATCCCCGTACTACGACTTTTTCATAGCACTCATAATAATTTCATTATACATGAAAGATGACAGTTTAGCTGTTTCAAGGTTAAAGTCGACCATAAAGAACATAAGCCTGTATAGAGCGGTAATGGTAACGGCAATCGCAGCCATAATCTTTATTTCTGCCATATATCTGGTTTATTCACATATAGAATACCAGAAAATAGATTTGTATGTTACAAATGCAAGCATAACAACATCTGGAAACTACACAATATACAGCGCTGTGCTCCATCAAAGCAACACG
>JASHUQ010000030.1 GCA_030039935.1 Microcaldota archaeon | reverse complement strand
ACAAGTTCTCTTACCATTTCATCTGCATTTTCTGGTTGACTTTTTATCCCAGAAGGATTTCTGATAACCAACCATAATGCATCAGCCTTTGCCTTAGGGCTAGGATTTTGAGAAAGCGCCTCTTTCAAGTTTGCAAGATCCCTTTTCTCAGATGCATCAATTAACCTTTTATCAGCATTTGCAGAGTCGGCAACGTCTAAACTAACTCCATGTTCCTTTCCAGATCCATCAATTACTGTTACTTTTCCATCTTTTACTTCTGCCGTGTCTAAAGTTGACATAACATCTTCTACAGTTACGTCATCTCTATTTTGTACAGGGACAGGGTTATTGGTCCTTTCCCCTCCCTTTTTCGATATTGCTGCCATATACATATTTTGCTTTTCCAGATATAAATAGTTTCTTAATTCGCAAAATAAAGGTTCAAAATAGCCTTTAAATATCTATTTGTAATAATATCTAACTGCTTTATCTGTTGTCTATTTAAAGCAAATTATTCAAATATAAAAGCAAGCCAAGGTGGCAGAAACCGGTATCGCGTGCGCCTGGAAACAATTCCAGGAAGCGCATGTCCTTCGGGACTTCTGGGTTCAAAAGCTTTTAGCTGAATATCCCAGCCTTGGCGTTGTGTTCAAAGGTATAATATGGCAGAAAAAGAACCTGAAAAGAAGGAAGAAGCAAAGCAGCAGCAGCCTCAGCAGCAGCAAGGAAAGCAAAAGAAAGAACAGCAGCCACAAAAGGAGCAGAGAAAAGATTCAAGGGAAAGAGGTCCACAGAAGGCAACCTCAATCATTAGAATAGGAGGAAAGGACATTAATGGAGATCTAAACATAGAAAGAGCGCTGTCAAACATAAAGGGAATAGGACACAATCTTTCCCATGTGATATCCCATACTGTGGAAACAAAGCTCAACATTCCAAGAAGCACAACCTTGGGCTCTCTTTCTGAAGCACAAATAGAGTCTATAGAAGACGTGATAAAAGAGCCGACAAAATACGGAATTCCATTGTATATGCTTAACAGAAGGAAGGACATGGAGACAGGGAAAGATGTTCATGTAATAGGAAACGACCTTCTTTTTGCAACAAGACAGGATGTAAACCGCGATGTGACTCTAAGAGCATGGCGAGGCTACAGGCACCAGCACGGCCAGAAGGTCAGAGGCCAGAGGACAAGATCAACAGGAAGAACAGGAGCAACAATAGGAGTCATGAAGAAGGCTGCAAAGCAGCAGATGGCCGCTGCAGCGCAGGAGAAAGGAAACGTGGCAAAGAAGGAAGAGAAAAAGTGATGATCAATGGGAGCGCCGAAAAGAAACAGGAAGAAGTACGAAAAGCCAAAGGACATGTGGAGCAATGAGAGGATAAACAGCGATGGCGCTTTTCTAAAGGAATATGGGCTCAAGAACATGAAGGAATTGTGGATGGTGCAGACTGAGGTAAGCAGGGTTAGAAGAAACGCAAGGGAATTCCTTTCAGGAAGCGCATCAAACACAATGCAGGAAAATGAAATGATAGCAAGGCTTACAAAATTCGGAATAACAAAGAACGGCGCAACGCTTGACGATCTTCTTGACCTTAATGAAAGATCATTTCTTGAAAGAAGATTGCAATCCGTTGTAATGAGAAAAGGGCTTGCAAGGACAATGTCGCAGGCAAGGCAGCTCATAGTCCATGGTTTCATATCAATAAACGGGAAGAGGGTGAACAGACCAGGCTATCTTGTCAGTTTGCAGGAAGAGAGCATGCTAGGATACTACAAGCCTATACAAATCGCTGTCAAGAAGGGAGAGGCGGAAAGCGTTGCTGCAAGCGATGAACCAGCAAGAACAGAGCAGAATCAGGAAAAAGAAAATTCATAGTGAGATAGATGCCAAAGAAAGGAGAGAAAAAAGAGCAGGCTCAGCCGTCAGAGCAGAAGAAGGAGTCAAAGAAAGACGTATCTTATGAAGCAAAGGCTATGGAAGAGGCAAAGGTCAGGCCAAAAGCTGAGAGGATAGCTGTTGCCCATGTATTCTCATCAAAGAATGACACTATTATTACGCTGACAGACATGAGCGGAGCTGAGACAATAGCTGTAGGAAGTGGAGGCATGGTCGTTAGTGCAGATTCGCAGGAAGGGTCTCCATATGCTGCAATGCAGGCTGCATACAAGGTCGCTGCTGCGGCAAAAGAGAAGGGAATAACAAATGTTAATATTGAAATAAGGGCGCCAGGAGGCCACGGGGCAAAGACTCCTGGACCTGGTGCGCAGGCTGTGGTTCGAGTCCTAGCAAGAAGCGGGCTTGTTATAAATAGAATAGAGGATGTAACGCCAATACCAACAGATACTACAAAAAGGCCAGGAGGAAGAAGGGGAAGAAGAGTGTAGCGGTGCTGAATTGGCAAAAAGCAACAGCCATCAAAAAGATGTTACAACAGTGTCCGCCGGGGCAGTAATATGCATTAATGGGAAAGAGCCCAAAGTCTTGCTATTTGTGCAGAATAATGCGTTTTACAAAAGAACACACAACCAAGAGGTAATAGACATAGGCCTAAAGGGAAAACTGGAGGAAAATGAGGATATGATCGAAGCGGCAAAAAGGGAGGTAAAGCAGGAACTGGGATTTTCGCCGGCAATAGATACAAATTTCAAGTCAATAAAGAACTATGAGTTCGATGAAACCTATACAACAGGAGAAAGCCTCCATATTAAAAAGAGCGTCATCTACTTCCTTGCTGTGATACATGAAAACGATGTGAAAAGAATAGCGCTTTCAGAAGAGCATCTCAGGTACGAAGTGCTCAGCATAAAAGATGCTATGAAAAGGCTGAAGTTCGAAGATGATAGAAACATACTGTCACAGGCAGAGCTTTATCTAAAGGAAAGATACAAGGTTTCCTAGTGCAGTACAAGGCTGTGCCTCTTGATCAGCTCTACAAGCTTTTTCTCGTTCATTATGTAGGACTTGCTCCCCTGGTGCTTGAGATGTATTCCAAGGTTTTCCAAAACAAGGAAATCGTTGTTGTCAAGATTCCTAATGTACATTCCTTTCTTGTCGAATCCTCCATTGCAATCGAATATCCCCGCAATGTAGTTTCCAGAATAGTCGTTAATGTATTTGAAGGTCTTTGTCCTTCTTTCAAGCGCATTGTCAAACATCCTCTTTATTTTTTGGTTATGGAAGTAAACAACATTCTCTTTCAATTTTATGCTGTTTGCCTCAATTCCCAGGTTTTCTATGGCTATCTTGGCGAACCTTACTACAATGTCGGCCTTGCCAGTCCTTACTCCTATATCACCAATCTCGTCTTTGCTTGCGCTGTATACTCCAAGAATATAGCTTACATCAGGATTCAAAGACAGTTTTCTTGTCATGGTAGAGATTAAGATATAGGATTAATAAATACTGCAGTCAGAGCATCTCCACATTATCCAAATCTGCAAAGTCCTTATCTTTTGTCAATATCCTCCAATCATTCAGCATTGCTGTGGCGAGTACAAACGAATCCATCATACCCCAACCTTTACTTATTTTCTTCCTCCGAAAATTGAGGCCACCTGCAACCATAGATGTTTCTTTGTCTATTTCCACAATATCGCAGTTGCTTTCAATTGCAGGTAGCACTTCATACAAACTATGTCCATAATGTAACAATTTATCAGATATTTCCGCTAATGACACTATGCTAATCTGACACTCTTCGCCACGGATAACATCTCTTACTCTCTGCCACTTTTCTCCTTTTATGAAGAGTTCTATCCAAGCCGATGAATCTAGAAGCAATTCAACACCTGATACTGATATATTTATATATTTATCAAGATATATAAAACTATACTAAGATATCTGCTTTATACGCCTCTCTTGCTTCTCGAATTTTTCCAACCTATCCGTCTTATCTCTAACGAATGGTCCAAGATTTGGCATTGATCCAATTACCTTATCAAGAAGCGCAAAGCGTTCTTTTTCTGTATTAATTATGGAAAAATTCGCTTTCTCTCCAATTTTTAGATTTTTTCGTTTTAATACATCATTTGGTATAATAATTCCTGCGGATGTGCCCACTCGTATCACTTTTGCACGGAACCTAATAGGTTGCATACAATCACATTATAATATATTATAATGTAGATATTTAAGGCTTTCGCAGTATCGTGGTTAAAACATTAAGGCAGTCTTGAGGTTAAATGAGAGGACATCGCTCAATCCTTCGCACACTTCTCTTAAAACTTCATAAAAGTTTTCGAGGTGATCTATCCGCAGGTTCCCCTACGGATACCTTGTTATGCCTTACCCCTCCTCACAAAACCATAACTCGAAAATATCCGAAGATATTGCCTCACTATGGCCTCACTTGGGTGAGTTGGCAGGCGGTGTGTGCAAGGAGCTGGGACAGATTCACCGCCCGT
>JASHUQ010000029.1 GCA_030039935.1 Microcaldota archaeon | reverse complement strand
CAAGAACACCTTAGATTACATCTATTATATCTTCCTTGTAGCCCATCCGGACAAGCGCTTTCTTTGTGTTGTCCTTATGATTTCCCTGAAGTTCAATTGCTCCGTCCTTGCTCGTTCCGCCGCACGCCAATTTTTGCTTCAGTGTTTTTGTAGTCCTGTCAAGCTCATCTGTGTTTATTCCCTCAACAATAGTCATTATCTTGTCGAATTTCGCCTTCTTTGAGTAGATCTTTATCTTGCTCTCTGTTTCCCTATCCAATACTGAACAAACACAAATCTCCTTTGGAAGTCCGCACTTCGGGCAAATCTCTGGCATTATTTTCTGGCACCTCTCTCATTTAAGAGAGTGTTAATCCTAGCAATTGTCCTTCTTATCTCTCTTGTCTTTATCACCTTGCTTGCAACCCCTGTAGCGGCAACCTTTCTTTTCTCTATTCCAAGCTCGAGCTCAAGCTCTCCTAGTTTACTTTTAAGCGCACTTTCAGACAGAGACCTTAGTTCTTTAATCCTAATTTCAGACACCTATATAGTTAATTTCAACTTTTAGATATTAAAACCTTTTGATTTGCTAAGGATAAGAGCATAAACTCTAAAACTGGGTTATAACCGTTACACTCGATAAATATTTAAAGACTACTTTCCCATTATATATTTGGATAGTGTTTAGAGCAGATTCTCAGATTTAGGAACCTTCCCCACCCTCTAAACACCCTCCCTTTTTGTGGAAAATTACCAATCCTATAAATATGTTTATTTCTCTATATCTAAACACGTGATAAGCGATGCAGTCGTTCAAGACAACAGCAGAAATCAAGGTTCCGGACAAGCTGATCGACCAGGTGATAGGGCAAAAGACGGCAACCGAGATAATAAAAAAGGCATCAAGACAAAGAAGGAACGTTCTTTTGATCGGCTCTCCAGGAGTGGGAAAGACAATGCTTGCGCAGGCAATGGCAGAGCTGCTTCCTTCAACAGAACTTGAAGATATATTAGTATATAGGAACCCTAATGATGAAAATCAGCCCATCATAAAAGCAGTCAAGACGTATCCAAACGCTGAATCAAAGGAAAAGCACGGAGACGGGCAAGGTAGAATAATACTCCAAAGAGAAAGAATGAAGAACAGGATGGGCATGAACAAGGGGCAATCTCTCATAACCCCAATTATAATATTTCTTGTGATAGTGCTTTTCGGGCTTTCCATAAGCGGATTCATAACCGGTTATGAGATAATAGTGCTCGCAGCGCTTATACTTGGAATTCTGATTTTCGGCGCAATGGCGCTGTTCCTCAGCGGAATTACAAGAAGGGTAGGGATTCCTGGAATGCAGGATTACAATGAACCAAAACTGATTGTTGACAATACTGGACTGACGCACGCACCGTTCATAGATGCCACAGGATCAAAAGCTGGTGCACTTTTCGGCGACTGTAGACACGATCCCTTGCAAAGCGGAGGGCTTGGAACACCCGCACATCTAAGAGTAGAAAGCGGCGCTGTCCACAAGGCAAACAAGGGAGTGCTTTTCATAGACGAGGTTTCTAGACTCGAGCCAAAGTCACAGCAGGACCTTCTTACCTCAATGCAAGAGAAGAAATATCCGATAACTGGACAAAGCGAAATGAGCTCCGGTGCGCTTGTAAAGACAGAGCCTGTTCCAGCAGATTTCATACTAGTTGCGGCTGGAAACCTTCAAGATATACAGAACATGCACCCTGCGCTTAGGTCAAGAATCCGCGGATACGGATACGAAGTTTACATGGAATCTGTAATGGACGACAACGACGCAAACAGATCAGCAATAGTACAGTTCATTGCGCAAGAAATTAAGAAAGACGGAAAGATACCGCATTTTGATAGAGATGCAGTAGAGGAGATAATAGAAGAGGCGAGGAGAAGAGCAGGGAGGAAGAAGAAGCTCACTCTCATATTGAGAGATCTTGGAGGGCTTGTAAGGGCGGCAGGAGATTTGGCTGTAGAAAAGAAGCAGCACATTGTTACAAAGGCAGATGTTGTTGCTGCAAGGGGGCTTGCAAACTCAATAGAAGCGCAGGTGGTATCTGAAGCAATAGCGTACAGGAAGGATTACAAGGTGTTCAATACCTCTGGTTACGATATAGGAAAAGTTAATGGCCTTGCAGTAATGGGAACCTCAACAATAACTTCAGCTGGAATTGTTCTTCCAATAGTCGCTGAAGTAACGCCTGCAAGCTCAAAGAGCGAGGGAAGGTTCATCCCCACAGGAAAACTGGGAAAAATAGCAAGCGAGGCTGTCAAGAACGTGAGCGCAATAATAAAGAAGCACATGGGAAGAGACGTGACAAGCTATGACATGCACGTTCAGTTCCTTCAATCATACGATGGCGTAGAGGGAGACAGTGCAAGCATATCTGTTGCAATAAGCATAATATCGGCAATGGAGGGCATTCCTGTTGACCAGTCTGTTGCAATGACGGGATCGCTTTCAGTAAGGGGAGAGGTGCTTCCTGTAGGAGGAATAACAAGCAAGGTCGAAGCTGCTGTAAACGCAGGAATAAAGACTGTGATAATACCGGCAAGCAACAAAGATGATGTTTATCTTAGCAAGGATGTGTTGAAAAAGATAAGGATAATACCTGCAAGAAACCTTGCTGACGTTATAAGATACTCATTAAAGCAGAACAAGAGAAGGGATCAGATAATGAATGAATTGAGGAAATACGACAAAGGAAAGGCAAGCTGATACAAATGAAAGAAAGCAAGAAGGAAGGCGACACAAAGAAAAAGCTGGAGGAGTTTGGAGAGGGCGTGCTACAAGAGATAGAAAAGGGAAAAGGGCCAAAGTTCGTCACCCTTTCAAGATCAAGGTCAAATGTTCGGTACGATGAGAAAAAGGGAATCCTTTCTCTTGGGGGGAACAGCGAGGAAAGAAACTTCGTGAATGTGGGGCAGGCAAAGAGGTTCATGCAGACAATGGCAATAGCATCAAAGTGCCACAAGTTCATCTCAGAGAACCTGCACACAACAATAAGGGGCCTTTTCTACCAGCTTAAATACTCTTTGGGGGAGGACATAGATGAAAATATATTCAATGAGCAGGCAGAATCGAACCCGCTCGTTGAGGATCTTGAAGTATCATTGGGAGTGAAAAGAGAGGACCTTAATCTTAACGCAAACAGGAAGGGAGTGCTTGCTGGAAACATGAGAGTGATAGACCATTTTGGAGGAGAAAGAATAGAAATAGATACAAGCAAGCAGGGAAGGAGCGGTTGGGCGATTCCAAGCGATGTAGACAATGAGATAGAGTTCGTTGATGTAAAAGCAAAGTTTGTCCTTGTTGTCGAAAAAGACGCAGTATGGCAGAGGCTCAATGAGGATGGGTTCTGGAAGAAGGAGAACTGCATACTCATAACTCCGCAAGGCCAGGCATCAAGGGGAATAAGAAGGCTAATAAGAAAGCTTGCAGACATGGGCCTTCCTGTTTATGTTTTCAATGACGCTGATGCATGGGGATGGTACATATACTGGACAATAAAAACTGGCAGCATGAACCTAGCATATATAGGAAACGAAATTGCAACACCAGAAGCGAGGTTCATCGGAGTTACGATGAAAGATATAGAGAATTACGACTTCCTCAAGAAGCTTGTAATGAAGGCTAATGAGGTGGACATAAAGAGAGCGCAGGAGATGCTGCAGTATCCATGGATTAACAGGCATAAAGAATGGGTTGCGGAATTGCAAAAGGTAATAAAGACAAAGACAAAGCTTGAGCAGGACACACTGCAAGCTCCTAAGCTGACTTTCATTGATGATTACATTAGAGAAAAGGTAAAGAAGAAGGATTTCCTGCCATGATTCACATCCTTATTATCGGATGCAGGTTCTTCAGTCCGAGTTTTGCCAACGCTGCCTCAGGATTGTCGTAATACTCCTTTACCATCTTGTTTATGCTTCTTAGATCCCTTATTCCCTGCTTGTTCATTGCCATGAGCATTGATGCCCTCACCTGCTCTTCAGCAAGTATGTCCTGCGGGACAACCCCTATGAGCTTTGCAAGCGTATCTCTATATGTAACGCTGGGCAGGATCGGCATTGATTCATGTGTTTTGTAGTCAAATCTGTACAAATCAGAAAGAAGGATCTGGGTTTCAATCCCCGATATCTCAGACATCTGCACAACCCTTCTATATGGTTTCCCGTTTTCGAAAACCTGCGCTACCACTATAATTGAATCTATAACAGGAAGTATGTCCCTCGGAACGTTCATTGGGCTATGCTCCAATCTGTTTATTGCATCCCTTGCAGATGATGCATGTATTGTGCACATCACAATCTTTCCAATGTTCATCGCTGTTATCATGTCGTTTGCCTCCGGTCCCCTCACCTCTCCTATCACTATTGTGTCCGGCCTCATCCTCAACGAGTTCTTCACAAGGGCCTGAAGGGGCATGTCGTCGCTGGTTTCGAGCCTTACACAGTTGTCCTGCGTTCTGGTGTCAAGCTCGTATGTTTCTTCAAGCGTGACAATCCTTGCCTCTGGCCTGAAGAATGAGAACATCGCATTGAGAAGCGTTGTCTTTCCAGCTGCCGGCATTCCGCTTATGAGTATGTTTGCCGGTCTTACATTGAATCCATCAACATAGAGCCAGAGCCTTGCAGCAATTTGGTAATCCAATTCTTTGAAGTTTATTAGATCGATCATGCTAAGCGCTGTTGGCTTGAAGTTTCTTATTGTTATATCGTAGCCTAAAGGAGATGAAACTATGTTCGCCCTGCTTCCTGTCGGAAGGTGCACATCCATAATGTTTCCATTTGCCTCCTCGTTTGTTGCATAAAGCTTCAATTTATTCACAAACCTTTCAAGATCCTCCCTGTCGTTCAGCTTCTTTTCAAGCTTTTTCTGCCCCACTCTTGAATCATACACAAATATGTCCTCTGTGTTGTTTATCATTATATCTTCTATATTCTCATCTTTGAGCGCATCATTTATTGGATAGAAATCGTCAAAGTCCTTGATTATCTGCTCTATATCATCGTCGCGTATGTTCGGGTTTATTGTCCTAGCTGTTGAGGTTATAAGCTCCAGCCTTTTCTCCTTGTTGGTTATTATAGCGAATTTGCCGAAGAGCTCCTTTGCCAGCTCCCCCTCTATATCATAGAGATAGTCTTTCATTGGATCATAAGCAATTCAATGATAAAGTATAAAAGAGATGCACTTGTTGTCAGTTGTTCGGAAGTATGGAATCGACAACGAATTCCGGAGTATAGGGCACCAGCGCATCGTAGGATTCTCCGGTTCCAAAGAAGAGTATTGGGATGCCTGTTGTATTCGCAATGGATATCGCATTGCCGCCCTTTGCATCCGCATCGAGCTTTGTCAGTATAATCCCATCGATCTTCATATGCTTTGAAAACTCCTGAATCTGGTTTATCAGCGCGTTGCCAGATGTGCTTTCCCCAACAAATATTGTAAAATCTGGCTTTGCAACCCTCACCATCTTTTGCATTTCGCTTATCAGGTTCCTGTTTGTTTCCTGCCTCCCGGCAGTGTCAATCAGGACAACAGGAATGCCGTGTGCTTTTGCATATGCTATTGCATCAAAAGCTACGCTCGCTGGGTCGGCTCCGTACTTGCTCTTTATTACTGGTATTCCTATCTTGTTGGCGTGGTGCTCCGTCTGCTCGATCGCAGCTGCCCTGAATGTGTCGCTGGCAGAGAATACGCTTTGTATTCCATCCTTTTTCAATGAGGTTGCAATTTTCCCCATGGTTGTTGTCTTTCCAGTCCCGTTCGGCCCAAGGAAAAGTATTTTTACAGGAACGTCTCCGCTGCTTATCTTATTCTTTATGAATTCGCTAAGCGCAACTCCAGGTTTCGACCTTCTTAGAACTTCAAGAAGCGAACCCCTGACACTTGCCACCATTTCGCTCCTTATGTTCTTTGATTCGAACTTTGTCTCCCCCAATCTTCTCTTTAAAAGCTCTATGAATTCGTCTGTTGTTTTGTAAGATACATCAGATTCAAGAAGCGACACCTTAAGGTTTTCTGCAAAATCATCTATCTCAGATTCATTGAGCTGCACAGACTTAAGGAAAACTCCCTTTATCTTAGTAGTTGCAGAAAGGTTAATGTCAAGTTTCTGCTCCTCCTTCTTTTCTTCTATTTCTTCTTTTTTGATAAACCCCTTTACTGTGTTGGAAATCTTTTTCCTAAGCTCATCAAACATAGGATTACCCTGCGCTAAGTGCCTCAAGCCTGTATGATACCTCTATTATCGCCTTTTCCAGTTCTTTCCTGTTTTTGACAAGATTGTTAAAAATTGAGGTGAGCTTTTCTATCCTTGAAGCTATGAACTGCTTTGCCTCGTCTACACTCTTCTCAAGGATATAACCGGCTCCTATCTCAAGCATTACATTCTCAATCTTGTTTATGTTTGCGCTTATGTAGATTCCTGCGCCAAGATGCATAACAGAATTCTTCTTTGATATGGAGCTTGATTTTTCAAGAGTAAGCTGCGCGTTGTTAAGCTCTCTTATGTACTCCACATCTCTGTTCATCTCGCTGACTACCGCGTTGTACTGGTTCTGGTACAGCTGTTGAAGATATCTAAGAACAGCAACGTTTTCCTCTGGATTCTGTTTTGGCATCTGCTCCATGTTTTCATCCATGATTATTTGTCAGGAAAGGTTTAAAGCATCAATTATCCTTGTGAGTTCGAATCCTGTAGTCTCGTTCCCGACAAGAATTCCATTTGAATTTGCAATTGCGGACAATCCAATGCTCAGTCCGCCAGTATTCGCTGTTGTCCTTATAGAATCAAAGCCCGTAAACTTGTCGAACTTTTCTTTTTCTTGGTCCGTCCCCCTGTTGTTTATGACAAAGCCCTTGTTTGTGAGTATGTTGTTTGCCCCGATTGTCCTGAATCCGCCTATCTCAGCTTTTATCACCTCTACTCCAAAAACGTCCCGCAATTGGCTTATGTCGTTTTCCGTGTATTCATTGTTGACTATTGCTATCCTGTCGTTCACTATTATGTTATTCCCAAGCGCATTGAGCGAGCTGCCTATTACCTCTATATTTGCATCAATTTTCATTTCCTTTATTCTATGTAGCTCAGAATCAGAGATCATATTTGAAATTGCAATTCCATTTGAATTCGCCTTGCAGAAAAGCCCAACAAGGTCTGTTCCGCTCACCATCATGCTTATGCACTCTGTTGCAAGTGTCTTGCTTACAAGCTCCTTTATCCTTTCCGAAACATTGCCAGCTATAATAGTATATTTGTCTGTAGAGGTTGCATACGCCCCTATATAATCGCTGCCATTTATCTGGCACTTAATGGCATCCATTAGAAACACTTTACTCCTCTTCCCTTTTTTGCGCTGGCTGTTTTGCCACCGGTTTTGGTTCTTGTGCTTGCGCAGGTGTGCTTTTCTCTTTCACGTTCTTTGCCTCTTTCTTCTCCTCCTGCTTTTCAACCCTCTCTGCAAATGGCTCCGCAACCGCCTTGCCCGCTTCTAGCTTTACGTTCAGCTTTACCGGGGTCATCCTGTTTGAGAACTTCTTTACAATTAGCGAATTGAGGTCCTGGCTCAGCCTGACGTTCTCTATGCTTGTCTTTGTATAATGAGATACTCTTTCTCTTATGTAACTGACAGCCTTCCTTGCCCTCTTGTTCCTTGGTTGAGTGACAAGATACTTCCTTATGTTTATTGTTAGTAGCATTCTGCTTTCTGCCATAAGATCACTCTTTCTTAAGTTTCAGCTTTGTTCTTCTCCAGTTCCTTGCATAATTGTTAGATTGTATTCTCCTATGGGTTCTGTAGATTGTGAGAAGAGGTATTCTTCTGGCTCTCTTCAAGTGCCTTCCGAGCCTTTTCTTAGTATAGTTTGTCTTCTTTGACATGCGATCACTTATGCTTGAATTCTATTGTTGTGTCTTTTCTTACTGTCACCTTGTCTAGTATTGAAATCAGCTGCTGTTCTGTCATTTTGCCGGTTATCCTGTTCGTCTGCGCAAGAGATACTATTATGTTGACCATCTGGTTGTAAAGCTCATTGTTCGATATCCTTATGTTCATTAATCTTTCATATGCCTTTGCATCAAGCAGTTGTTTCATTACATCCTTTTTCTGCTGCTCCTCCTGCATTGCCTTTAGCGTGCCTGCTATTTTCTTCCTTAGCTTTCTTTCCTCGTTTTCGTTTTCTTCTTCCATTTTGATCATTACTGCCTTGTTTCCAGCTCTTTTGATATCTTGTCAAGGAATGACTTTCCTTGTGGGGTAATCACCCTTCCCTTCTTTGTATTCTTTATGAGGTTCGCGCTTTCCAGCGACTGAAATGCATCTCTTATTATGCTGCCTCCGGCCCTTTGCGAATGCCTCCTGTGCACAGTATGCTCTTTTCTTGATCCGTACCTTGTCCTCAGCCTTGAAACACCTATTGGCCCATTCAGGTATACTTGTCGTAGTATTGATGCGCTTCTCATGTACCAGAAATCCTGGTCATTTGGCATCCTTTCCTTGTTTGGTCCGGATTTGACATAAGCGATATAGCCAGGCTTCTTTATCTTTTCCTTGAGCTGCATTGCTGCCGCTTTGACGAGCTCTGAAGCCTTTACATCATATACATTTGACATTGAACTACCAAGATAAGAGCAAAAAGAAGCAGCCCTTCATTTCAATATATTATATCATAAACCTATTAAAATGTTGGCTTGTGAAAAGACAAAAGTTTATATTATAAAGTGTATTATAAAAATATGGTTAAACGCTCCTCTTCACAACCGCTCTTGAAGATAAGAAGGAAACTGCTTAGAATAAAGAGCCTAATTTCCCATGAAAAATTGTCAGATGGTAAACTTAAGAAAATGATGCGCCGCATGAAAAAAGACGGGTTTCAGAGGCGCGACATAGTGGCTGTTTCTGTAAAAACCAAGAAAGGCACAAGGCACGTAATAGCAGATGGGCATCATAGGACAGAAGCGCTCAGGCGGCTTGGCTACGACCTCGTATCAGCAGCAGTGATAGATGAAGAAGACTATAAAAATCCGAAAATTGTCAAGATATCTAGCTGGAATGATAGCAACAGATCAATCTATAATCCAAGTAATATAATAGAAATGGCGCTTTCAGGAAGGAGGCTGAAACCGCATATAACAAAACACATGGTGAGCATTGAGGGAAATGGCATTTGGGATACATTTCACAAAAACGAGGTTCTAGAGCCTGAGAATGCAACAAGCCTGGAATTGCTGAGGCGTTAATGCTCAGTCGATTAGATGTGCATTGATCCTGTCAAACAATTGCTTTACACTCTCGTTTTCTATTTTAATAATTCTGAATGTCATTCCGTTGATTGCAGGAACGTCTACAAAGTCCACCATGCGTCTTGCTGTCAGGGCGCGCAGTGCGCTATCGGCCGAACCTCTGCTTGTCAAAAGCCCCCTTCCTACGAGCGAGTCTGCTATATCTATATATGTTTTTCCAGATTCTTCTTCTTGTTCCTTGTACAACTCGAGGCCAAGTATGAGAAAGTCAGGAAGCCGTAACCTTTCTATAGTACTTGGAATCACAAATTCCCGCTCTATCTGATCTCCCTCGAATCCGAAGAACATTCCGCTGCAATCCAGTATCATGTCTCCAGATGACTGTATTCCTGAAGATGTAGCACTTAGACTATTTCTTGTTACCATAGAAGCACAATAAACAATGTTTTTTCAGATATAAATAGTTTTTCAATGCCTGAGTTTGTCCAATAATTCCGCTATTTCCTAGGGGTATTTAACCCCCAGGTTGCATTTTGTTTTGGCGACAAAATGCAGAACTATAGTGTAGATTGGAGAACTTATAATCAACGGTTGGTGAACCGTGGCAGAGTAATAACAATACTGATAGAACCACAATTGATG
>JASHUQ010000028.1 GCA_030039935.1 Microcaldota archaeon | reverse complement strand
GCTCGATATTCGCATATAATCTAACAAGCCTTGTCATAATAGGAATAATAGCTTTTTCATTCAACGATATTACATTCTCAGGAATAACAAATGCCGATGTGTACTCTATATTGTTTATAGGGTCTATGCTTTTCGTAGCCTCAACATTCCTTTTATTCAAATCTGTAAGGATGGTTAAAACATCCATAGCAAGCAACGCCTATCTCGCAATTCCGTTTGCCACCATGCTCTTGAGCGCTATTACCCTTAAAGAGCCGATAGAGCCATATTATCTAGTTATAGCCATCGGAGCAGTTGTAGGGATTATAATACAGAAGTTTGCGCCGAGAGAAAGCAATTACAGGGCAAAAAGCAGGGGCAAAGCCCAGAATAAACTGCCGCTTTTCGATGTTACAAGCGCGTTCATAAACAGCAGGAACCAATACATAAGCGATACGATAACCGGGACAGGAAGGGCGCTTGCTTTCTATACAAAAACAAACAATGAGATTGACGGCAATATCGATGCCATGGTCGGGCAGGAGAACGGCTCCAAAGACGGCTGCATAATATTCACAGACAAAAAAAACGCAGGCTACATGAACCAGAACGAATTGAATTTTATAAAAGACATAACCGGGTCAACAGACCAGCATATTCTTGTTATAGGGGTTGGAAACCCGGATAAGATTGAGGAAAAGCTGGCAAGGATAGGCGAAGCCGCACACACAAAATAAACTAGATGACCCTTGCGCCCCATGTGACTATATTGAACGTGCTTTTTGTATCCATGCTCCTTATCGGCATTGCCCCCTTTACCATGGCATCTATAACAGCATGCCTTTCAAAAAGGGAGTCCTTTTTGTATATCTCCTTTTCCATGTTCACGCTGTTTTTCATCCCATTTTTTATGCTATCGTAGCTTGCCCATGTGAACGCCATGTCGCTCCCGCTTGTGGACCACATAAGCTGAAACTCGCTTACTATAGGCAATTCCTGTACCTCTTTCCAGTACATAGCCCTTCTTTCATTGTCTACTCGTTTCTCAAATCCCTCTGTTACCGCCCAGTTTAGGAAATAGACGATGTTAACACTTAATGGCGACTTTGTTATTATTGCTGTATACCTCTTGATTATTTTTTCCCTGTTCAGCTTTATCAGGTAATATCTTGTCAAATCCTCCTTCATTCCTATCCTGTTGCTCAGTTCCTTTACAGTCATCCTCGCGTCTTCGTTGAGCTGAAGAAGCAACCTCTTGTAAACCTCATCTATATTCGATTCCATTATGAGCTCCTTTGTCGCAGGAATGAACCCAAGCTGCATCGAGGCTATGTCAGATGATCTTATTCTAGCGCCATAGGCAGAAAGGCAAAGGCTCAGCGATGTCTCCCATCGCGTGTATTCGCTTGCAGTCTTTGTTGCCGCTATTATCATCATGCCGAAGTCCCCGTTTGTTGTTGCTGCGAAAATGGCGATCCTGCTTTTCTCGAATATTTTCTCAAGCTCTTTCGGGTTTGGCTTTTTCTGGAACTCTATCCTTATTATCCTCAAGGTCCTGAAACCCATCTCATCGAAATTAAGCTCCAATGTATATTTCAGGCCAAGGTTTTCCTCAAGCATTTTCATGTGCTGCGTTATGATGTATCTTGATACATTAAGTTTCTTCGATAGATTCTCTATGCTCTCCCTAGAGCCCATGCACAACTCCCTTAAAAGCCTCCTTGAAAGAGGGCTTATCTCAACCATGGCTTTCAACTCTATTTCAACAGTAATATTTATAACTCTAAATTATCTGTATAAAAAGACAAGAGCGTGCTGGAATGAGGATGGCAGATGCGATTACACTGTTCAGGACTTTGCTTGTTTTCCCAATAGCGTATCTCATAATTATAAAATTCAACCCGATTTTAACCATATTCCTTATCATAATAATGTTCATACTTGATGCAATAGACGGATATGCTGCTGTTGTAGAGGCTACAAAGGGCAATTACAGCCTCTTCGAATATTTGAGAGCCACGGTTTTAAGAGATGAAAAGGCAAAAGCACGCCTCAGGGAGCTCAAGTCAAAGCTGAAAGGGCTTTCAAAACACGGGTCAAGGCTCGATGTTGCCGGAGACAGGGTTACAGAGTATGTTTTCTGGATAACATTCACTTATCTGAATGTAATTCCATTGTTTGTGATTTTCCTTGTTGTGCTCAGGCATTCATTTGTTGACGCAATAATGGGATCAAAGGGAACATCATCAAAGCTGAAAACAAAGTTTGCAAGGCTGGTTTATGGATCTGACCTAAGCAGGTCTACAATAGGCGCTTTGAAAGTAATAACATTCTCGTATCTTGTTCTTGTCTATGTTTCAAGATTCCCAATAGTGATAGGATACATTCTTGTAGCGCTTCTTGTTGGGTACATACTTCTTAGAGGAATTGCAGAGTTTTATGAGAGCACAAAAAGCGAATGACAAGCCAAGAAGGTATATATATCTGGAAAAACAGCGTATATTACAGTGATAATATGCCAAGAGAAGCTGTGGCTCAAGTAACAAGAGGCGTGCTTAAGGTAGGGGAGACTCCGCAAGTAAAATCTTCTCTAAAGGAAACAACATGGCAAGGCGTATCAGATGTCGGCGATGTTGCAAATATAATATCAGTAGTAATGTCTCCAAGTTATGTAGATGAACTGTTAAATGGAAGAAATGGCGGTTATTGGAGGTTTGTAAGTTCTGAAAGGATTCAAGAACTGCTTGATCTTGGGGAGCCTGATGAATACGATAGATTGTACTTCAAAATCGTCAGAGAAGGGAGGGAAAAAGGTTTTTATTTGATAGACAGAGACCAGTGGGAAGAAAGAACAGCTCCAGATTCTCTTACGCTGCATGTATCTTCAATCAAAGAGGCAATAAAGGAAGGACAGCCTCTGGCCGTTAGCGGCCTCTACTACGACGCCAGGGACAGGGGCATGCTCGCCGTCGTCTGCTACAGTGGCAGCATTGCTGCTCGGGTGGCGCAGAATGAAGCTGCGGGCGGAGCAAGCGCACCGCATGGCATGCTAAGAAAAGGGCAAGCTCTTGTTGTCGGTAAATTAAGAATTGAGGTATCAGAGGATACTCCCTTCAAAGTAGAATAGGTTTGAATCCTCTTCTCCATTCCTTTCTGCCTAGTTTACATGGCTTTCAGTCACACAAGGGATATTATCCACGCTGCGGCAATGAACCCCGACAGGATGATTATCGGACTCAGTATCCTCGCCTTTGCTACAACAGAGTTTGTTATCTTTACAAGATGCTCTCCTGGAGCCGGCCCCCATATAGAGAATCTTTTTACAACAACTGTTTTGTGGTAGACCTTTACCGGTTCTATGCTGTAAAGAGCAGACTCCATAGCAATGTCTAGCAATGGGGCAATTTTCCTGAACTTGGTGTACCTTCCAAGCACATTCTCTACAGTGTGCTCTATAGAGTTGACAAAATGCGTATCTGTTGTATAAACCTCTGAGCCTATCCCGAACCTTTTCCTTACATGGCTGATTATTTCGCCTCTTAACGATGGAAGTATATTGTTTGAATTGAACTGTATCATTGCGTGCCTAAAACCATTGAACGAGAATACGGCAACATTGAGGTTGCCCATTCCAAGGTCTTTTGGCTTCCCAGTTTTCTCATATATCTCTATCTTTCCTGTTCCAACCCTTATGCTTTTGCTCTTATGCATCGTCTTTATCTTTTCTATCGCTTCCATGTATTCCTTCATGAATCGTGATCCGTGTTTTATTCCTTCTAATTCTGCATCAGAGGCGCTTTCATACCTTGAATTGTGCGCATCTATGAGTATCGATTCACCGTACTTTGCCTTAAGTGTTCTCTTGAAGAGAGAGGCCGCATCGCCTGCTATGTCTTCTGTTACATAAGGAGCCCTGCTGAAAGTTACAATAGATACTTTTCCAAGCGATATCTTTGCAACATTTGAGCTTCCGCTTTTCCCAAAAGAGTAGCTCATCCCGTTTCCATTTTCCCTCGTGCCCCTTACTCCATTATCGAGCGCATACCTTATCTTTCCAACCTGGCTTGAAGATACAGGATTCCTTTCTGCTGTAACGGCAGTGTGCATTATGAACGCGCATGAGTTGTATTTTTTGTTGGCATATTTTTCAAGAATATAAGGGAAATTGCTTGCGCCAAGCGTTCCCGCAGGGCCAAAGTGAATCTCTGGAATGAAGAAAACGCACTTTATGCTCTTGTTGTTCCTTTTCAATACGATTGTGTTTGTCTCAACATCCTCCTTTATGCCCAGCTTTGCGCTGAAAGGAGAGGCGAGGTTCACATCGAAGAGCCAGTTCTGCAGCATTCCAGCAAACACATCCACTCCGCCGACTCCAAGGCTTTTCTTGAACGGCCTGTCAAACATATACAAAAGGATGAATCCAACTATCATGAATATGAAAATACCCGCATAGAGCT
>JASHUQ010000027.1 GCA_030039935.1 Microcaldota archaeon | reverse complement strand
CGTGAGTTCAAATCTCACCCCCTGCAAATTAAAAAGTTAATCGCTAAGAGAGAGGATTAAGCATCTCACTAGGCTTACATCAGCGATTTCTCGCAGTTTGCGGTATTAATCCATGCAAACCTAGGTAAAGAAAAAAGAACTTTTGAATATTTAAAGCCTACCTAGCACATCTTCAATCGCATCAAGAGCCTCTGGTTTGGTTTTGACCCTGAGTGCAACTACCTGATCCTTGGCTTTCCTTAATAGGTTTGCTGGTATTTGAGTTTCACTGCCAGTTTCAAGCTGCGCCACCCGAGCAGCACTGTTGCTAAAGTAGACACCGTCGACGTTAAGCCTGTACCCGTCCCTGAAGTCGCCGGAGCAGCCGTCCACAGCCAGAGGCCTTCCTTCTTTTATTGCCTCTTTAATTGAAGGCACATGCAAAGTAAGCGAATCTTTTGGGGTAGTTCTTTCCCACTCATTTCTGTCTATTAAATAAAAACCTCTTCCTTCTCCTTCTCTGACAATTTTGAAGTACAATCTGCCATATTGGTCTGGCTTTCCAAGATCGAGCAATTCCTGAATTTTATCAGAACTTGCAAATCTCCAATAACCACCGTTTCTGCCACTTAATATCTCATCTGTATAGCTTGGAGACATCACTACTGATACCACATTGGCAACATTGTCGACGTTTGCCACGTCTTGCCATGTCGTTTTATCTAGAGATGACTTTACTTGTGGTGTCTCTCCTACCTTAAGCACGCTTCTTGTTATTTGAGCAGCAGCTTCTCTTGGCATATTATCGCTACAATATATGCTGTTTTACCAAATATATATACTATCGCTTTATTTACAAATTTAGAGTGAATATTTGTGCTTTTGTAAGTACATAAATGGTCTTTTAGTCTGGCTCTATTGCACGCACGCTCACGAGGAACACGCTTGCAACGAAGCAGTTTGAGGAACCTAAGGTTCAAATGAATGGAGGGTGGAAAACAGGATGACCAGCTAAAGTCGCCAAATCGTTTACAAAATCCCATGACGAGTATAGGGTAAGCAATGCAGCCCCTGCTGTCAACCCGTGCTTTGACACTGTGTATAGAATACCCATTTCCTCTTTCTTTACATCTGCTTCCGCTTTCCCTGCTTTTGCCTTGCTCTCCCCGATCTTTTTGTGAATCTTGCCATATATGGGAGGCAATATTGCTGCTGCCACTATTGCAGGTATTGCTATATGCTCTATACCTACAGCTGGCAGAACCCCTACCTTCCGCATCAGAGAGGCTGCCTCGGGATTCAGCTCTGATGATCCCCGGCTTACCGCGTAACCAGTTGTGAGAGCCACGCCAGCATTAGTTGCAATATATATTGGTAGCACATATTTGCGGACAGCTTTTGGGATGCCTCCAAACCAATCTTTCAGTGCATGCTGTATTGGATGGCGCGCCTCCTCTTCGTTTAGCATCCTGTCGAACTCGTCCTCAGCAGCAGCGCTGTGCCTTTCTCTTGCATTGCGGACTTGGGCGGGTAAATTGTAATCTAATGCCACTGGCTGCTGTGACGCACTTCTTAGGATATGCATAGGATGTGCATCAAAACTGGATCCAATATCAGAACCATTCGCTGCTGTTGCCGCTGCAGCAGGTGCAACAATTTTCCTTAGTGCTGACATATCAACACAATAATATTGCTATTCCCTCATATTTATGCTTTTGTTGGGTTTGGTTTTAGCTATGATAGAGGAAAAATCCTAGCCATAAGTTATAATCGCCAACAACATAGCAGATTGCCTCAAGTGCACGGAGGATAAACTACCTTTATCTGCACCGCATGTGTTGAATTTGCCGATGCTACGCCTGTTCCTTTGACTGTAACGCAGTAGTCGTATGTCACGTTGTCGCCGCAGCTCCATGCCTGCGGAGTTGTATATACTGAGGTGCCGTATGTAGAGCTTCCGGTGCTATATCCTGTGGTGTTTGATGTCGGCCATGCGTTAGCCCACCTTGGAGTGCTGCACGATGACGCGCCCTTTGCTATGGACTGGTTCCACCACCAATATACAGTATATGGAGGTGCATCTCCATCCCATGTTGCCCAAAGATATACGTTTTTGCCGTATGCCACAGTGGTATTTGTGCTTGCGCCAATGCTTACGTTATGTGTGGCTGCTGAGCTGCTTACTCCTCCGCAGTAAGAGCAATATGTAGCCACGCTGTTTGTTATCATGATGAAGCTAGCCACAATAAGCAGAGCAAACACAGATGCACATATCGCAACCAAGCTGAACGCAGCAAGATGCTTGAATCCAAACCTCTCTACATCCTTCAGCAAAGTTTTCGACTTTTTCGTTTTCCTTTTCATTTTTTACCACCAAACCCTATCAACGCTATAGTTTATAAAACTGTATGCTGCTTACGTCAAAAATCCATATTTTTCAAATTGGTAATGAGCTTCTGGATTATTTCCTGTCTATCATGGACAATATTTTCTGCACTATCCTCTCGCCTTCCGCATTTCCGCTTCTAAGGAAAAGAAGATAAATAGAATTGCTTTCCACTCTGAGCTCGATTCTTCTGCCTTTTCCAACAGGCATGCCTACACGCAGCTTAGCTTCGATTTTTGGTGCTTTGGCTTCAACAACTGGTAGCATTATTGGCTTTGCAATATCTTCTGGGTTGACCGGCCAGTATGTTTTTCTAAAATCCCTTACCAAGAGCTGCCGCACCCTTTTTTCTTCTGGTATCTTAGCCTCTACCGGGTCTTTATATTTTCCGTTATAGTAGCCAAATTTTTCGAGGACAGGTATTTCGATTTCCCAGCGCCCTTTGTAAACATGTTTGCGGATTTTATATCTTTGTCTTTTATCTTCGCCGACTTTTTTGGTTTTGCTGCTAGCAGCCCACCACTCGAAATTTCTTAACAAATCGATCATTGCTCTATCCCCGTATTCTGGCAGAGCAAAAAAGAAGCTCATCTTTGCTTCAGGTCTACTGTCTATCATGGCGATTATTGCGCCGATAGGCTCTCGGCTTATGCTATCTCTTGCTACGAAAATCGGCCTACTTATATTGAGTTCATCATTGAAACCAAGCTCCTTTTCGTGTTTATCAAACCAGTCTGTTATCCCATCCTTGCCCTCTGCTGCTATCCAATGCCTGGAAAATACGCGCTCTGTGAGGGCTCTGACCTTTCTCGTTTCCCATATTGTGTCAATAGGCCCTTTATCAACAATCGCTATCCTTCTTGGCGCAAAGGTTTCCGCAGTCATTGCAACCGCTCTTGATGCCATTATATCAAGGATGATTAGATTCCCAAATATTTATTAGTTGAGATTCGCTTTGCCTAGCTTATCTTGAACTCTCCTGAAGGAAGCTGCTGCATTATTGAATCTATGTCATTGAAATTCAGTTCTTTTGATATTTTCTTTGCAACATCCGATTTCTTCACATTTCCCTGTTTCACAAGAACGTGCCTGCCAAATGAAACACCATTCTCTTTCATCTTGTAGAAAGATTTCTCAGATGCGACATTGATTTTATCGCCTTTGACAAAGAGAACAAGCGATAACTGCGTATTCCTGAACCATTCCCTCTCTCCGGAAAGAAGAAAGCTACCAGTTGCAAGAGACCCCTTGCTCCTCGATTTGCTTACCTGGTTCCTTTTCAT
Organism: Microcaldota archaeon; assembly: GCA_030039935.1. Lineage (GTDB taxonomy): Archaea > Micrarchaeota > Micrarchaeia > Micrarchaeales > Micrarchaeaceae > JAJZAB01. The sequence continues at coordinate 4,590 of JASHUQ010000027.1, read as the reverse complement.
AGCGTATACATCCACTGAATGCAGCATGTCCTTCCATGCGCTTGAATAACAGGCTGCAAGCTGGGCAACCTCCTCCCTTATTTCTTTTGAAGAATCAGCACCATTCTTCAATACAGTTACAGAGGCGCCGAATATGTCAGCATGGAAGAAAAGGTCGTTGTCTTCGAAATGCCTCGAGTTGATTAGCTCGTTTTGCTGCGCGTCCCTTCCGCCTATAACAAGCATGTGATTGCTCGTGAACGACCATCTGAACTTCTCGTACCATTCGCTCTCCTGTTTTTTAACTACAATCCTTTCCTCTTTTGCAATGCTCAGCGATTGCGCATTCTTCATCCTTTTCTCTAGCTGTTTTATCGCCTCCTGTGCTCCAAGCCTCTTCTTGGCAAGCCTCTTCGACTTGTTGTAGAAAATGTCGGCGTTCTCCTGTGCGCTCTTGGTAAAATCTATTTTGATTTTCATATAAGGGAAAAACCTCCTGTAGTAGCAAGAGAGACTATTATGGCGATCACGAATCCCATAGTTCCGATGACAAGTATTCCTATTATTATCAGCTTTGCGGTTCTCTTGAATCTGTCTGGAGTGGGCTTGTAGCTAACATACAATATATGCCTTGCATTGTCAATGAAATTCTTGAACCTTGTTATCAGCGACATAGAACCATTTAATTAATCTTTTTAATGATAGATTGATATTATTATAGCTTTCTTTGTGTGGTGCTTTGGTAAAATACGATGCTGTTGTTGTGCACTATGGCGAGCTCTGGCTTAAGGGAAGGAACAGGGGAATATTCATTAAAAGGTTGATTGAAAACATAAAAACAGCACTGGACGACTGCGAGCCAAAGGTTGTTGATGAAAGAGACAGGCTGCTGATACATTTTTCAAATGAAAAGAATATGGATAAGGCTGTGGAAAAACTCAGGTATATTCCCGGAATATCTTGGTTTGGACGGGTGATGATTTCAAAGAATTCGCTTGGGCAGATAACAAAAGCTGCAAACAAGACGCTGACAAAGAAAGAAACAGTAAGGATAGTGGCAAATAGGTCTTACAAGGGAACAAGTTTCAATTCGTATGAGATAGTGAGCGAGTTCATAAGGAAATCCAAATCGATAAACTTCAAGATAGACAAAAGCTCGAAAAAAGAGCTGTTGATCAATGTTACAAGGAACGGAACTCTCATCTCATCAGAAAAAATAAATGGAATTGGGGGGCTTCCTGTTGGCTCATCCGGCAAGGCGATAGTGCTCCTTTCTGGCGGGATAGACTCACCAGTTGCCTCGTTCTACGCCATGAAGAGAGGCCTAGACGTGGTATACCTACATATGCATGCATTCGATAACAACAAAAGTGCGGAGGAATCAAAAATGAAAAACTTGATCGATGTTCTTTCAAGGTACAATCAAAAAAAGAGCGTATACTATGCTCCCTCATATGTTTTCCAATCCGCAACCATGAAGGTACAAAGGAGGCATGAGCTTGTGCTGTTTAGAAGGTTTCTTTACGAGCTCGCTACCGAGATTGCAAGGAAAGAGCACGCAAATGCGATAGTTACTGGGGAGAGCCTTGGCCAGGTTGCATCGCAGACAATAGGCAACATGACAGCCTCTCAGCACGGCATCGGCTATATAATCCTAAGGCCGCTTACAGGCTTTGACAAAAAAGAGATAATAGAACAGGCAAAAGCGCTCGGAACATACGGCATATCAATAAAGAAGTACAAGGACGTTTGCTCAATAGGGGTGAGCAATCCATCGACAAACATGAACGCTAAGCTGGTATCCGAGCTTTACAGGGATTGCAAGCTGGATGAGGCGCTTAAAAGGACCATCGGGCTTGCTTCACATATCGGATGAGTCAGATACTATGTATTTGTATACCTCATCGAAGTCCTTCTTTACTTTGTAATTTTTCCAAAAATAGTTTATCGTGTTTTTCACATCCCTTACAAGAAATTCATTTGCGTTTGGATGCCTTGTTACAACAGCCTGGCCGAAATCTATGAAATAAGGGATTCCTTTCCTTATAAGTATGTTGAACTCGCTTACATCCCCGTGAACAAGCTTCCTTATGTACATTTTCCTAATGCCTTCTATTATAAGATCCTCTATAGTTTCAGGATCTTCTAAAATTACATCTTTCATTGCTGGAGCTGGCTTTCCTTCATCTCCTATGAACTCCATTGCAATAATGTTTCCATTGAACATATATGGCCTTGGGACATGGACTCCCGCAATGCTCGCTATTCTTAGATTTCCGAATTCTTTCTTGCACCATGTGTTTATTATGAACTTCCTGCTTTTTCCTATCTGTCTGGAAAATCTTGGATCTCCGATTATGTATTTTGACATTTTCAGAAATGCCGAGGCCTCTATCCTGAAGAACTTTAGCACAACCACGTCCTCTCCGTTTACAACGTCTGATTTCCCTGAATCTGCAAGATACAGGTCTGCCTCTTTTCCTCTCGCTATTATGAACTCGAGTTTTGATACTATCCCTTTGTTGAAGAACTTGCTAAGGTAGACCATTGTCTGGGTATCAAATATTCCCTGGTCTACCTTCTTCTGCTCCTTGAGCATGTATTCTTCTCTTTCCTGCCTATGCCTCTTTGACCGCATTCTTGCCATATTAGCATTTCGTTTACACAGGATTTTTAACCCTTTGCGTAGAATATATATTAGTGAAACAATGGCTGAGAGGAAACCTTCTAGACAGATAATAATGATAGACCCGGAACTGAGCTACAGAAGACAATTACATTATCAGGAAAGGCACTCTGGATGGCACATATTCAGGGGAATATTCTGGGCGATATACCTTTTCATGATGGGCATATTTCTAATAACGCTTGTCCCGCAGTCCTTGAGCATTGAGGGATTCTTCGGATGGGCGCTCGTGCTTCTATCATTGTTCGTTATAGTCTATGGATTCTCTTCATCGCTGCATCTGAAACTCATGAGAAGATACGCATAGTCTGTTCCTCTTCTCTTCCATTTATTGCATATTTAGTTTTATTTATCAAATATAACAGATAAATCAATGATTCTAATGGCAATCGGCAACATCTACGAGAAGAAGAACTTCCGCCTTTTCATAATAATACCAATAGCAATGCTTCTTGTCAGCCTGTACTTTATTCCAAGAATACAGCTCGACCAAACCCTCAAAGGAGGAGTGCAGATACAGCTGCAAACAACATCAACAGTGGATGTGAGGGCGCTTACCTCTGCAATAGACACAAAGATACCAGGAGCGCAGGCAAGCGTGTCACTTTCTCCAGGAGGGGTGTCAATAACAATAGACGCAAATACGAGCATAGCAAACGCACAGAATTATCTGCTCGCGATATACAGCGCAGATACAAACTACACGAACAGCACGTTCTATCTTGCATCTTACCAGCAGCAGCTTAAGAGCCAGCCTAGCAATTCAACTCTGGTATCAGACATAAGCAAAGAGCAGGCAAACATAACAAAAGAGATAGGCACAATGAACAGCTCGATTGCGCTGGAGGCATCATCCTTGGCAGGCCTTGTCACAGTTCCTTCATACAATTCAACAAATCCTACATCTATGGTGAACGTGGGCCAGGGAATCTACACAAACGCCTCTTCATATTATGAAAGCAAGGTGGTATCATATCTTAAAGGAATTGTTAGCTTTTCCTCTTATTCATACAATGATGTCACCCCAACTCTTGGTTCATATTTCCTGTCTGAGATGATAGACATAATAATAGCCGCATTTGTCCTTGTTTTCATAGCGGTGTTCTTTGTTTTCAGGAGCCCTATTCCATCCCTTGCGGTTGTATTCAGCTCGGCAAACGACATACTTGTTGCGCTCGGAGTCATGGGAATAGTTGGAATCCCTCTTGGGATAGCATCCATAGGAGGAATACTCATGCTTATCGGATATTCCATAGACACCTCTCTCCTTTCATCAATAAGAATTCTCAAAAGGAGCGAGGACACTCCGTCGGAAAGGGCGTTCCACACATTCAAGACCGGAATGACCATGACATCATCCGCTATACTAACTTTCGGCATCCTTCTTGTTGTCTCATATCTTGCATTCATTCCAACATATTATGAAATTGCTGGCGTTGTGCTTGCAGGGCTTGTTGCAGATATATTCACAACATGGTTCGGCAACACTCCGATGATCCTTGCGTACAAGAAAAAGAGGGAGCTCAGATGAAGGCAATGTCTTACATAAAGGATAGGAGGATTCTGACATTGATAGTCATAGTTGCGATTCTAGGAATACTTGATGTCCATTATGGGATACATTTTGGAATAGAGTTTGCCGGAGGAACACAGATTCCCATAACATTGGAGCACGGCCTCAATGCGAGCGCGATGAGCTCGCTGATCACCGCACTTCAGCAAAGGGTGTCAACCTTCGGCCTTAAGGAGGTGAGCGTAGAGGGAATAGGAACAAGCGAGGTGTATGTGACAATACCAAGCGTGTCTCCAACAGAGATAAACCAGACGATATCAATAATAGAAAGCCAGGGAAGGTTCCAGGGATTTGTGAATGGAAATGAGGCGCTTAACGGCAGCGACATACTGAAGGGGAGCATAGGGCAGAT
>JASHUQ010000026.1 GCA_030039935.1 Microcaldota archaeon | reverse complement strand
ACTTTACCTCGAGTTTTTCTTTATTTCTGATATCTTGAGCAAAAGCTCCTTTTCAGAATCATTGAGCAGATGCTGCAGCTCGTTTTTCAGCATTCTTTCATCCTCATCAGGTATTCTTGTATAAAGCACCTGGCCTTCTCTCACCTGCCTTCCAAATGCGGGTTCATCCATTGATATTGCTATCCTGTCTCCAGTCTTTGCAGATTCTAATGGGTTTTTCTCGTTCTGTATCCCTTTTATCTTTCCTACAATTTCTCCAACATTGTTTATCATAATATATCCGACCTTTATCCTTCCTGCAACAACATCCACTCCGAATATAGCTGGATGCGATACCCTGAAAACGCTGTTCGGAACGACCTCTATTTTTCCTGGAAACACAATCCTTGATTCTGTCCTCTTCGCTCCTTCCCTCCTTTTCTCATCTGCAAAAAGCTTGTAGTCGTCGATCAGCTTGTATATTATGTCGCTGCTTATTATTTTTATGCCAGAGTCAAACGATGCTTCCTGAGCCTCCTTGTCAGCCTGAACATTGAATGCTAGCACAACAGCATAAATTGGGTCTGATGATATCTGAGAAAATGCGTCTACAACATCCCTTTTTGTGACATTTCCTATGCTTTTCCTGCTTACCTTGAACTTTTCTGATTCTATGAGCTTCGATATAGCCTCAAGGCTTCCTATAGAATCAGCTTTCAGAATTACTCCATTCTTTTCTGTCTTGAAAACGTCTCCAAGCTCTGCCCTTATCTTGCTCTCGTAATCCTGGTTTGTAACCTGCAATACTGGCGATCCTGGCATTGCATCATCGAGCCCATTTCCGCTTATTTTTATCCCGCTTGCAGCATGTACCTCATCTACATAGAAGAACTTGCTTGCGCTTTCCCTTATCTCTTGCAATGGCTTTGGCTTGAGCATTGCCTTTATCTTTGCTGTTGCGACAGAATCCTGCGTTGCAAACGCTATTGTGTCGTTTATGCGAAGGGTTCCATCATATAGAATGACATCTATTGTTGTTCCCAGCCCTTTTACCTCTTTCTTTTCAAGTATGTTCCCCTTTCCAGGACCTTTTACCTCTATGTTGAGCTTCATCTCAAGGAATCTTTGCGACAATCCAGTAACAACCATGAGAAGCTCTGCGATTCCCTCTCCTGTTTTTGCGCTTATCGGGATTATCGCCAGTTCTTTTTGGAAGCTCTTTATCCTGTCGAATCTTTCACTTGTGAATCCGAGTTCGCTCACTCTTCCTATAAGCTCGAATATCCTGTTCTCTAGGTCTTGTTTTACGCCTGTGCTCTGTTTTTCCAAAGCCGAGACAAAGCTCTTTGACTTTGAGTTTATCCATCCTGTAACAAGATCAATCTTGTTTGCTGCTATTACAAATGGGGTTTTGTACTCCTTTAGTATGTTTACTGCTTCAATTGTCTGTGGCTCAAATCCCTTTGTTATGTCGACAACAAGTATCGCAAGATCTGATGCGCTTCCTCCCCTCTTCCTTAGGTTTGTAAAGGCCTCATGTCCTGGGGTGTCTATGAAAAGAAGCCCCGGAATTGTTATCTTTGTTCCCATGCTTTGCAGCATGGGTCCGCATATCTTCTCTATTACATCTATTGGAACCTCACTAGCACCTATATGCTGGGTTATTCCACCGGCTTCCTTTGCCGCAATAGTTGTACTTCTGATGCGGTCCAAAAGCGAGGTTTTACCGTGGTCTACGTGGCCCATTACTACTATTATAGGCTGCCTAATCATATCCATCACAAAGAACAAGAAGTTATTAATACTCTTTTGATGTCAAACTATAAAAACATGGGTGTAAAAATGGAAAGGACTCTTGTTCTTGTAAAGCCTGATGGAGTGGAAAAGAAGGTAATAGGCGCAGTAATAGATAGGTTTGAGCGCTCTGGCCTTAGGATAGTTGCGCTCAAGATGCTTGTTGCCGGGAAAGGCCAGGTTGGAAGGCACTATGTGCTTGAAAGGAAATGGTACGAGAATGCATGGAGCAACACGAAGAATGCATACGACAAAAAGGGAATCAAGATGAAGGAAACGCCTCTTCAATTTGGCAAGAGGATAAGGAATGCGCTTATAGAGGGGCTTATGGAAGGGCCAATTGTCGCAATGGTTGTCGAAGGGAATGACGCGATTGCAAAAGTGAGGAAGATAGCTGGTGCCACATCTCCTGATAGGGCAGAGAAAGGGACTATAAGAAACATGTATTCAAAGGATAGCTATGAAAAGGCGGACAAGGAGAATAGGGCAGTAAGAAACATAATACATGCAAGCGATGGGAAAACCGCTACTAGAGAAATAAAGGTATGGTTTACAAGCAAGGAGATACACGGCTAAATCATGTCTGTGTAGTAGAGTTTGTGCTGCTGTTTGTGAAGAATCCTATTATATCCTTGAATATTCCTGATCCTGTATGAGTTGCAATAAAAAAGACAAACACTATGCTAAGTACAATAATGACCATCATTGCTACAAGGAGTATGTGAAGTATCTGCATCGAGTCCATGTTAAGAATTAGAACGCAATAGAATAAATCAGTTTCTGTACTTAAGTTCGTCGCTCATCATTTCAGGACTCCACATAGGGTCCCAGACAAGGTCTATATCTACCTTTCCTATTCCTGGAAGCGCCTCGAGCCTCAGCTGTACATCCGCAAGTATTATGCTTGTGACAGGGCACATTGCGCTCGTCATTGTAAGAGTTACTTTTACATCGTTGTTCTCTTTTATCTGTATTCCTTGGATTAATCCTATGTCTACTATGTTCGCCCCTAATTCTGGATCCTGGCACTGCGAAAGTGCGCCTACTACCTCGCTTTTGCTTAGCATTTCATCTTATAATATTAGCAGTCATTGATATTTATAGTTTTTGAAGGATTTTTGTTAACAATTAAATATTTAGACAAAGTATATCATTAGCATGGAAACGGCACTTGCGCCCTTCTCTAGAAGCAGTCCAACACGAAGCCATGCTGGTGAAGATTCACTAGATCTTGAAGACGTTTCAAAGAGCTCCCTTCTCAGGAGAAAGAATTATCATGTGAACAGGGCCTCTGCTCTGGAAATAACTGGCAATATTGCAGAGGCATCGGAAAGCATGAGAAAGACTCTTAAGGTAATGGAAAAATTGAGACAAGATCATGGGTATGCTATAGATGAAGAGGAAATGAGGTCTCTTTACGAATTCTGCGCTGTATCTTTCATGGATTCCGGATTTGGCCAGATGAAAGAGTATGGAAATGAGGATGAAAGGCCTGGAAAGGCTGCCAGGTGCTTCAGGCTTGCGGCAGAGCTCCTTGAGGAATCGCTGAAATATTCAAGTAATTTGGATACTGGAAAAACAAGAAAGATGATATCATACCTGCACGAAGGAAGCGCAATATTATACAGAGTAAGGGCGCACCAGCTCTCAGGTAAAAGTGAGAGCATGACAAGAATGATGTACAGCTGCGCAATAAGGCAGTTTGGCACAGCAGCGAGCTTTGCAATAGATGATGAGAAAAGGGAAAAGCTTCTAAAGGAAGAGAAAGAGTCAAGAAGGGAAAGGCACAACTACCTTTCTTCAACCTCGAAACCTGTTGTAAGAAGAAGAATATCTGTTCCTGGAATAGAAGATGACATGAAAACTCTGCTGCAAGGCCAGCACGGGCATGATTTTAGTCAAAGCGAATTCGATGAAATAACAGTGAATCTTACCGAAGAAGAGAGAGCTAGGGATTCTCTGGAGAGCAGGTTCAGATTCCTTATGTCAATAAGCGATGACCATGAGGCAAGGGCGTACAGG
>JASHUQ010000025.1 GCA_030039935.1 Microcaldota archaeon | reverse complement strand
ATGTTTTCCTTACAGTGCAGAGAAACATCCCGGTAGGAATATTCAGCGGAACGATGACAAGGGAGGACTATGCAAATATAATTGCGCAAAAGGACATAGAAAGTGTAGTGAACTACATTGTAAAGTACGGCTATGGCACCCCGCTCTTGAAGTATGTGGATGAGGCAAAGAAGGGAGACATATCAAACATGATACTCGCGCTTGACATCTTCTATTACAATAGACTGATAAATGCATTTAGGTTCTATGTCGGAAACGAGGGCCTTCTGTTAAACTACATAAAGGAATTAATCGACATAAAAAACATAATTACTGTCATAAAATCAATAGAAACCAACAACAAGGATGTGAAGGATTTGATAATAAAAGGTGGGAATATCCAGGAAAGCAAGTTTGTCGAAATGTCATCAAAGGATGTGCTTTCCCTTTCTTCCTACATGCCATACAAGATAGACTATGCATTTGAGCTATACAAAACACAGCCCTTTGCCACGTATTTTGATGCCGCACTCAAGAAGGAGCTCTACAAGAAATATCTAAGGCTCTTTGGCCAGTCGGCAATATCAATAGAGCAGATAATAGGATTTATGATAAGAAGCGAGATAGAAAGGGATGAATTAAGAGGAATATGGCTTGGGAAATACTACAATGTAAGCAAAGACAGGATGGAAAGCATGCGTATGTTGAAATATGTGATATCGTGAAGTTCGAGAAGATTGCTGTAATTGGAGAAAGGGAGCTTGTACTTGGATTCAAGCTAATAGGAGTCACAGATGTGTTCATAAAAAACGACAGCGAGGCTCTGCAAACCCTTTCCGAGCTTCTTTCATCCCAGCAATACAATCTGATAATGCTGTCAGAGAATCTTAGAAGTAAGATGGACAGCAATTTATTAAGGCTTGCTGATACATCATTAAAACCTCTCGTGATATTCATTCCTATACCAGGAAAAGAGGCAGAGCAGGAATCTGTTGAAAGGCTTGCAAAAAGAGTGCTAGGAGTTGACATTTCTGGATTAAAAGGTAATTGAATGGCAAAAGGAATCATATTCAGGGTTTCTGGTCCTGTCGTAATAGCAGAGGGATTGGATGATCCTCAGATGTACAATGTGGTAAAGGTTGGAGAGCAGGGGCTTATAGGAGAGATAATAAGGCTTAATTCCGGGAAGGCTACTATCCAGGTTTACGAGGATACAACTGGGCTTAGGCCTGGAGACCCTGTATCTGATACTGGCGCTCCATTGTCTGTAATGCTTGGACCAGGACTTATTGGATCGATATTCGATGGAATACAAAGGCCACTTGACAAGATAAAGGCAAAGAGCGGAGACTTCATTGCAAAGGGAGTCAATGTAGACTCTATTGATCTAAAGAAAAGCTGGGAATTTGTTCCAATTGCAAAGAATGGAACAAAAGTAAAATCCGGAGACATTATCGGGGAAGTGGAAGAGACCAGTTTGATAAAACACAAGGTTATGGTAAAGCCTGGAATAGAAGGAACAATATCTGATATTTCTGAGGGGTCGTTCAAGCTTGAGGATCCTATTGCAAGCATTTCAACAAAGTCGAACAAGGATGTTGAACTTGAGCTTCTGCAGAGATGGCCAGTGAGAATTCCAAGACCAGTAGTAGACAAGCTTCCACCTGACGTTCCGCTTATAACAGGACAAAGAGTAATTGATACACTGTTCCCTGTCGCAAAAGGAGGAACAGCTGCTGTTCCGGGCCCATTCGGATCCGGAAAAACAGTAATTCAGCATCAGCTTGCAAAATGGAGCGACAGCGAGATAGTTGTTTACGTAGGATGTGGGGAACGTGGCAATGAGATGACAGAGATACTTACAACATTTCCTGAGCTTAAGGACCCAAAATCCGGAAAACCGATTATGGACCGTACAATACTTATTGCAAACACATCGAACATGCCTGTAGCAGCAAGAGAGGCTAGCATATACACAGGAATAACTCTTGCAGAATATTACCGTGACATGGGATACAGCGTTGCGCTTATGGCAGACAGCACATCAAGATGGGCTGAGGCTCTCAGAGAAATATCTGGAAGGTTGGAAGAGATGCCTGGAGAAGAGGGCTATCCGGCATATCTTGGAAGAAAGGTCGCAGAGTTCTATGAAAGAGCAGGCAGAGTCCATGTTCTCAATGGATCGATTGGATCTATTACGGCTATTGGTGCTGTTTCTCCTCCTGGAGGTGACACATCAGAACCTGTTTCTCAGAATACACTGAGAGTTACAAGGGTTTTCTGGGCGCTTGATGCGTCTCTTGCAAACAGAAGGCACTTCCCATCTATAAATTGGCTGAACAGCTATTCGCTTTACACTGACGACCTGAAGAAATGGTATTCGGACAACATAAACAAGGAATGGAACGACCTTTATCTGAGGGCAATGAGCATATTGCAGAAAGAAAACGAGATAAACGAGGTAGTGCAGCTTGTTGGATACGATGCGCTTCCAGAGAAAGAGAAGGAAATCCTTGACATTGCAAAAAGCATAAGAGAAGACTATCTTCAGCAGAGCGCATTCGACGAAGTTGACACATATTCATCTTCGCACAAGCAGTATCTTATGATAAAGTCGATAATGCTGCTTGACGAGGCTGAGAGATCTGCAATAGACAAAGGAATACTGGTTGACCAGCTCCAGAAAATAGACGCGAAGCAGAAGCTTGCGCGTATGAAGTTTGTCCCAGAAGACAAGATTGACGCGTATTTCAAGGATATGAAGAAAGCAATAGACGAGATAAACAGGATGGAAGTGAAGACAAAGTGATGGAAATGAGCGATGTTTACTACAAAACAGTAAAGCAGATAACAAACGTGCTCCTTTTTGTTGAAGGAGTAAAGAACGCAGCGTACAACGAGCTTGTCGAGATTGCACTCGGAGATGGAAGAACAGTAACAGGGCAAGTTCTCGACAGCAGAAACGGGCTAGCAATTGTACAGTCGTTCGGAGAAACACGCGGAATGGACCTTGGGAAAACAAAAACAAGATTCCAGGGAACAACTGCGCGCCTTCCAGTGAGCACAGACATGTTAGGAAGAATCTTTGATGGTGTTGGAAGGCCTAGAGATAATGGTCCACAAATATACAGCGATGAACAGGTAGAGATAACGGGAGAGGCGATAAATCCGGTTGCAAGGGAAGAGCCGGCAGAATTCCTGCAAACGGGAATCTCGACAATAGATTGCCTTAACACGCTTGTAAGGGGGCAGAAGCTTCCGATATTCTCTGGCTCTGGAATGCCGCACAACAGGATCGCCGCGCAGATTGCAAGACAGGCAAAGGTTCTTGGAGAAGGAGAGGAGTTTTCCGTTGTATTTGGAGGAATAGGAATAAACAGCGAAGAGGCGAACTTCTTCAGAAGAGAGTTTGAGGAGACTGGTGCGCTGAGCAAGGCAGTGGTTTTCCTGAACCTTTCATCAGATCCTTCTATGGAAAGGATAATATTGCCGAGGCTTGCGCTCACAACAGCAGAGTATCTTGCATACAAAGAGGACATGCACGTCCTTGTAATACTTTCAGACATGACAAACTATTGCGAGGCATTAAGAGAGGTATCAGCTGCAAGAGAAGAGGTTCCGGGAAGAAGGGGCTATCCTGGATACATGTACACTGACTTATCAACAATATATGAAAGAGCCGGGAAAATACACAACAGGAAAGGATCAATAACACAGATTCCGATACTCACGATGCCTGGGGACGACATAACGCATCCCATACCTGATCTTACAGGTTACATAACAGAAGGACAAGTAGTGCTCAGCAGAGACCTTCAAAGAAAAGGAATCTATCCTAATGTTGATGTGCTTCTTTCTCTTTCTAGGCTCATGAACAACGGGATAGGAGAGGGAAGGACAAGAGCGGATCATAGCGGGGTAAAAGACCAGCTTTATTCATCTTATGCAAATGGAAAAGACCTCAGAAACCTTACGGAAATTGTAGGAGAAGAGGCGCTGAGCGAAAACGACAAGAAGTATCTGAAATTCGCTGACAATTTTGAAGAGAAGTTCATAAACCAAGGATATTATGAGGATAGAAGCATTGAGACAAGCCTTTCGCTTGGCTGGGACCTGTTCACTCTTCTTGATAAGAACGAGATGAAGAGGGTAAAGGACCAGTTCATACAAAAGTATGGAAAGTGGAAATAATGCCAAACATTAACATAAAGACAACAAGAATAGAGATGATAAGGACTAAGAATAGGATAAAGGTAGCGTCAAAAGGGCTCTCTCTCCTGAAGATGAAAAGGGCGAGCCTAGTTCTCGAGTTCTTCAACCTGGCAAGGCAGATCCAGATGCTCAGGGCAAACCTCAGGTCATCTGTTCAAACTGCAACAGACAGCACAAAGATAGCCGACATTCTTGCAGGAAGAATAAACCTTGAGAGGATTGCGGCAGAACAGGGAACAATGCTCGTTGGAGTAGAGGCGAAGAATGTCATGGGAGTAAGGATACCAAACCTTGACGTAAACCAAACAGACCATTTTTCAAGATCCTATGAATTGATATCTGTTCCAACTGCTGTTGAAGATGCTAGGAAGAGCTACAAGCTGCTCTTCAGGCTCTTGATAGAGATTGCTGAGAAAGAAAACTCGCTGAGAAAGCTTCTTTATGAGATAGAAAAGCTCAACAGGAGGTCTAACGCTATAGAGAATGTTGTAATTCCAAATATGCAGGAAAAGGTTTTATACATAAAGCAAAGGCTCGAGGACATAGAAAGGGATCAGACAGTTTCCTTGAAATTTATAAAGGGTAAGATAAATGCGCAATGACAAGCTAAGGGAGTTCACAAGAATAAGGATGATTTTCTCTATGGTAAACCTTACAGTTGGACTTGCAGCCATAGGCTTGATAATGTATCTGGTGGTGAAATGAGCGACGATGTTGAAACGCTTGCGAAGATAAAGGACATTGAGGACCAATCTTCAAAGAGAATAGACGAGGCAAAAGCAAAGGCAGGCAAGATCGTCTCAGATGCGAACGAAGAGGCGAAGAGGATAGTTGATAACTCTGTGAAAAAATCTGACGATGATTACAACAAGGAGGTTGAAAAGGCGTCAGAATCCGCATCAATGTCAAGGACAACTATTCTTGAGGGTGCGAAGGAAAAGGCCGACAAGATAAGCGACATTGGAAAGGACGATGCGATTTCAATATTCAAGAATATCATATCAAATGTTTACAAAGTGAGGTAAATGCTGAAGCCGTCCAGGATGACAAAGATACGACTCATTCTCTCTAGAGAGTATTACAACGATTCCCTCGCTGCGCTGCAGGACCTCGGCGCGGTTCAGATAGAAGCGATGGGCGAGGATTCCCTCAAGCTTTTGAAAAGCGGGGAGGGCATTGATTACAAGGAAATATCAGATATGTCACAAAGGTTCAGGGGGCTTGACAGCATCTTGTACAAAGAGGGAAGTAATGAGAAATTTGCTTTCAGTAACATTCAGCAACTGAGGGATTATGCCTCTTCCATAAAGATAGACGAAAGAGCCGCTGCCATAAAAAGAGAACTTGATGGAATTTCGGCTACCTCAAAAGACATCCAGCAAAAGCTATCTCTAATAGAAAGGATCGCCATGTTTGGCAGAGATATCGGCATATTGAATTCTAGGAGCATAAGGTCATTTGTTGCACATGGCAAGGAGCTCAGGCAGCTGAAGGAGCAGATCCAAGCAAAGATGAGGGATGTTGTGGTTGTCGACCTCCAGAAATGCGCGATAATATCAATACAAAAGGATGTTGAGAAGGACTTTGCGCTAATAGCAGAGAAAAGGAAGATATCTCTTGAAGTCATTCCGGAACTGCACGGAACAACAAAGGAGCTCATAACACATTTCCAGAAGCAGCTAGAACACATGAATACAAGGAAAAAGAATCTTGAAGATGAACTTCATGTCATATCAGAGAAGTGGTATCCGCTTGTTAGCGCTCTGAGGGAGCAGCTCGACATAGAGATGGAGAAGTTCGAGATAACTAACAAGATAGGCATAGGGGATTCTATTGTTGTTGTGGAAGGATGGGTTCCTAGCGGCAACATCGGCAACCTTGAAAACCTTGTGAAAAGCGTGACAAAAGAGCACTACATGCTTGAGACAATAGATTCAAAGGAGTTGCCGCCGACAAGGCTCGACAACCCGGTAATCACAAGGCTCTTTGAATTCTTCATAAGGTTTTATTCACTTCCTAGAAGCGACGAGTTTGATCCTACCGTAATATTTGCCATAGTCTTTCCGATATTCTTCGGATTAATGGTTGGAGACTTTGGATATGGAGCAATAATGCTTGCAGGTTCATTGTGGCTTATCCATAGGCTCAATCATCCTCCAAAGAAAAGCAGGATTCCAAGGAAGATAAGCTCATTTGTTACAATGATAATAGGGCCGAGCGGGATGATGACTCTTGCAAAGGCGATAATTCCAGGATCAATAATATCAATGGTGTTGGGTTTTGTGTTCAATGAGTATTTTGGGTTCCAGCTCCCATATACCGCAATATTCAATGTCGAGACCAGCCTTTCCACGCTTCTCCTCATTGCTGGCTATATTGGAGTTTTCATGGTCGAATTCGGATTGATACTCGGATTCCTTAACAAGATTTCACACAACGAGAAAAGGCACGCCGCGGCAAAGCTCGGCTGGTTTTCAACAGCTCTTGGAATAGTGATATTCGGGCTTTCGGTACTGCATAAAGCGCCATTAGGATTCTCTAATCCCCTTGCAATTATCTCATACATACTCATTATTGCTGGTATAGGGGTTGTTTTCTATGGAGAGGGATCGCAGTCCCTCATGGAAATCCCATCTATAGTGAGCCACATTTTGTCCTATGTAAGGCTTGTCGGAATTCTTCTAACCTCTATAATCCTTGCAGGGATAATAGACAAGATATTCCTTCACGGGATAAGCCATTCTATACTCCTTGCAATAGTTGGAACTGTTATACTTGTATTCGGACAGCTTTTCAACCTTGTTATAGCGCTCTTTGAATCCGGAATACAGGGAGCAAGGCTCATCTATGTTGAGTTCTTCTCAAAGTTCTATACAGGAAATGGGATTCCGTTCAGACCATTCAAGAGCGCAAGGAAAAGGACGCTCAGCAAATTCAGCATCGACAGATAATTTCAATGTGTACATCACGGAACTGTTTGCAGGGTGGGATAGAGAGTATAACTTGGCATAATGCCGGTTGGCGGCGTGATCCTCACCCTGAACCATTGGATTCCTACAGATCCCGATATCTTGGCATTATATTGGTATGCAAATTCT
>JASHUQ010000024.1 GCA_030039935.1 Microcaldota archaeon | reverse complement strand
TGTCAATACCTGAAAGCCACCAGGAATCTATAAGAAGGGCATTCGGAGAGGTTGTTGGAAGGATTGCTGAATCAAAACCTCTTGGCAACTTGAGAAGATAGCATTCGATTGCGCTGGCTCTGATAAGAATTCATAATCTATTTATAACTTCCTTGAGAAGAGCTTTTCAGTGTTAAAATGGAGTTGGTTGACAGCGCGCTAAACGCTGCGACAAAGCCAAGCGAAGACGACCTGTTCACAGCAAGAATAGCCGTATGCGGAATTGGAGGAGGGGGAAGCAACACAATACAAAGGCTAAGCAGAATGGGGGTCAAGGGAGCAACACTAATGGCAATAAACACTGATGGAAAGCACCTCAATACTCTGGATAGCAGTGTAAGAAGAGTGCTCATCGGAGGGCCTCTTACAAAGGGATTGGGAGCTGGAGGTTTTCCGGAAGTTGCAAACAAGGCTGCGCAGTACTCAAGGAACGAACTTGAATCAATGCTCGACAATTACAATCTTGTTTTCATAGCTGCTGGTATGGGAGGAGGAACAGGAACAGGTGCAGCTCCAGTAGTAGCAGAGATAGTGAAGAGGACTGGAGCAATAGTCATAGGAATAGTGACATTTCCATTCTCTCTTGAAAGAGTGAGAATAGATGTTGCAAGGAGGGGAATAGAGTCTCTAAGAAAGAACATAGACACCCTTATTGTAATAGACAACCAGAGGCTTGTTGAACTTTATCCAAACCTTGCATTGGAGCAGGCTTTCAAGGTTGCTGATGAGGTTACATCAAGAGCTGTTAGGGGGATTACAGAGACGATAAACACCCCAAGCCTAATAAACCTTGATTTTTCTGATGTAAAGGCGATAATGAACAGCGGAGGGCTTGCGATGATAAGCGTTGGAGAGGGGAAAGGGCAGTCAAAGGTAGATGATGTTATACAAGACACATTGAAGAACAAGCTGCTCGATGTCGATTATGAGGGAGCAACAGGCGTTCTTATTCACATAACTGGAGGAGAGGACATGACACTGGGAGAGGCGAACGAGGTTGGAAGAAGACTTACAGACCTTACAGCTCCAAATGCGAATGTTTTGTGGGGAGCAAGGATAGACCCGAATTACAACGGAAAAATAGAGGTAATTGCGATATTCACTGGAATAAAGAGTCCTTCTGTAATGGGAAGCGCAAAAGGAGAGCAGGAATCTACATCTTATGGCCTTGGAGAGCTCTGAGCAAAAACTGCTGCAACCCTTTTTCCTTTGCTAAAAAGTAAACTATAAATATTTGGCAAAGCACATATATTACAGTGATTAAATGCCGCAAGTCACAATGCCAGCACAAAGACATGAGAGACAAGAGGGACAGTTAGAGATACCAGAACAACCAACAACGACCCTTGCGAATGCTCGTGAAACTGCGAGAACTTTGGGAGGCGAGCTTTCTTATTTTGATAGAGTTATTGCTGATATACCAAAGCTGCAAGATGCAGCATTAAAATGGTATTTTGTAGCTTTAGAACCAATAAATGTGCCAGAAATCGTAGGATGGAACAGGATTATACGCAAAAGAGATGGAAGGATAGAATACAAGCCAATAAAAGAAAAGGAAGCAATTAGGCTTATTAGACAAGACAGATTTGATGAGGTGCTGCGTTGGAGCGAAGATGCTCAAAAGGCAGCAAAAGAGGGCCATCCTGTAGCATTGCGCATCTGGAGCGGCTATGGCCACACAGCGTTCATTGATGCTGATGATTGGCATACAATCGGCTATGTCGCCATCGCCAGAATTGCTTTGATATTAAGAAGATAGCCTGATTCATGAATCAGAGTTCATTTGCTATTGTCGATCCTCCAGAATTCTTATCTCTGTCAAATTGGTAGACCTTTGCCTCTGATATCTGTTTCAGGTTCTCATCATGGGTTATTATGAAAACCTGGTCTACAACTTTTGGAAGAGAGTCGCTAAGCACGCTTATCAGCTTTGATATTCCGTTTGAATCAACATTATGAGTAGGCTCATCAAGAATAAGCCATCTCAGGTTTGGCACAATGACCATTGCAAGCGATATCCTCATTGCAAGGCAGGCAATGTTTCTTTCCCCGCCGCTTGCCACAGCATCAATCTGTATCCATTCATCGCTTCCATTGAGTCCAACATCGGCTTCAAGAGAGTAGTCATCGGGCTTTGCGCTCAGCCTCAATCTGCTGTAATCCGAATATGGATATATCTCTGGCCATATGCTTTGCAAAAGATTGTTTATTGACTGGACAAGCCTGTTTCTAAGGAATACCTCTGTTTCTACAAGCGCAGACTTGAACTTATTTAGATTGCTCACATAAGCCCTTCTTTGCTCCATCCTCTGCTCCAGAGACTTGATATTGTCTATCTGTTTTACAAGGTCGCTTATTTGCGAGTCCACATTAATTATGTATTTTGTATTGCTCGATATATTTGAGCTTATATCGCTGAGAACTGCGCTCTGTCTTGCAAACGATTCCTGAAGAGCATCTATTCCTTTTTGATCTATTTCTATTGAATCGTGCTCTTTGATCTTCTGTTCAACCATATTTGAATACTTTTTGACATCTGATTCGTATTCCTCCTTTCTTTTCGCAGAATCCATTTCCAATTTCAATTTTTGAATGATTACTATTATTGAATCGTGATCCTTCTGGCATTTCTCATAGGATTCAACATTAGATTCGTGCTCTTTTTTCTTTGAAAGCAGTTTTGCGTTTTGCTCCTTTTCCATTTCGTCAAGGCCAGAGTATTCATTTAGTTGCTTGCTAAGCAAAAGCACCGAATTGTACTCATTGGTCAGCCTCTTTATCAATTCGCCCTTCTCCTCTGCAGATTTGTGCAGCCTTCTTGTTTCCTCTTCAAGTTTCTTGACAAGCTCGCTCTTGCTCTCAAAAAGTCTTTTTCTTGATTCCTCATCGAGCTCTCTTTCGCATATGGGGCATTTGCTAATGTGCTTGCCGAGCTCTTTTATCCACTCTTGTATATCTGATATCTTGCTCTTGTTAGCAGACTCTTCTCCAAATATCGCATTTAGGAGCCTTGTCTCCTCTTCAACCTTTCTGCCAAGAGAGCCTTCATCCCTGCCTTTCAATTCCTCAATTTTTTTATTACGATCGAGGATTCTTTTCTTTGTTTGCTCATGCAATGCCTGCATGTCAGCAAGCTGTTTTGTCGATTCTCTTTCAATCTTTTTCAATTCCCCAAGCTTCTTTACAAGTTCCTTTTCTGTTGCAACTTTTTCATCGTATTCAGAGGCAACGTTATGCCTTATTCCCAATTTCTGTATTTTTTCAATCTCGTCACCCAATGTCTTTATCCTGCTTTTTATGTCTACTATCTCTTTTGCAATGGCCTCTCGTTTGCTGTAAAGCCCTTTCTGCTTTTCCAGCAACGACTTTATCTCATTTATCTTTTCCTTTTCTTTTTTCTCCCTTTTCTGCAGTTCCTCTTGCTCGTCATTTACCTTTTTCCTTTCCAACGACGCCTTTTCAAGGCTCTTTCTCAATGAGTCTGTATCCATTTTTCCAAGAAGAGATTCGCTGTCGCTCACCATTGATTTTATGCTGTTTATAAGAGATGTGCAATTCTCCTCTGCCGTTGCAAACTGGTCTAGGCCGAGCATGTTGTCAATCTGCTTCTTCCTCTCGCTTTTTGCAATGTTGAGGAAATAGTCAAGCCCATTCTGTTCCGAGTATACCGCTCTTGAGAAAGTGTCATAGTCGAGCTTTAGGATTGATGATATCTCCTCATTTACGCGTATCGGCTGCGCTTGCAGATAAGATCCGTTCTTCTCAAGCTTTGCTGTTGTGCTTCCAGAATCTGTAAGCGCTCTAGTGACTGTATACCTGTCATGGCCCACTTGGAATGATATCCTGACTTCCGCGCTCTTTTCCCTTGAAGGCCTGTTCTTTATAAGGTTGTCAAGCTTCACCCTCTTATGGCTCAGCGCTGGGAATGTACCGAATAGTCCAAACGATATGGCGTCCATTACCGAGCTCTTTCCCGCTCCCATTACCCCGATTAGCACATTCACTCCTTTCTTGAATGAAAGCCTCGTATCCTGATGCGTCTTCCAGTTATGAAGCTCTATTTCAGTGATCGTGGCATCCTCCTCGACTAAGGTCTAAGGCTTCCTTCAGAATTAATTGATATCAACTCTGAAGTATGTTCTCGGCTCAAAGATTCGGCTTGCGATACCTGTTGTATTGTATTGGTCGTATCTCCCCGAGCGTTACTTCCTGCGTGCCCCGCAGTAGCTCTATTGAGTATATTAATTGCTGCATTTATATCTCTATCTATCTGCAATCCGCAAGTTTTACATACATAAATTCTTTCTGAAAGTGGCATATTATGTATATCACCACAACTGCTACATATTTGCGATGTATGTGTTGGATCTACTTCGATTACTCTCAAACCAGCGCTTTCAGCCTTGTATGAGAGCATTTGAATAAATTTTCTCCATGAAGCACTATAAATTGACTTTGCAAGATGATGATCCTTTACCATTTTTTGAATATTTAATTTCTCTACTGCGAATGACGTGTATCCTGAATCTATCAATCCATTAGAAAGTTTATGCAAATAATCAGATGATTGATTATTTATATGTTCCCATTTTCTTTGAAGTTTTAATTTAGTTTTCTCTCTTCTTTTTGAACATTTTTCTTTTCTTGATAAAATCCTTTGCCATTTTGCCAGATTTGTTCGCTTATCCTGCATAAAATTTGGCTTCTTGATTATTCTCCCATTAGACATTGCAATGAACGAATTTAGGCCAAGGTCTATACCTATAAAATTAGTATCGTTTATCTTTGGTAGCTCTATTTCTTTTATTGCTGTAAAGATTGCATAGTATTTTCCCGCCTCTCTTTTTATAATAAGTGTTTTTATCTTTCCCTCAATCAGTCTATGTATCTCTATCTTCATTGTACCAATCCTTGATATTCTTAGTCTGGCATTCTCAATTGAGAATGCGCCATTGTTTTGAGGATAGGTTAAAGACTTGTATCTATCTATAGATTTGAAACGTGGAAATCCAACTTTCCGTTTCCTCCCATTTTTATTTTCATTTACTCTTTGGAAGAAACGTTGGAACGCATTTTGAATCCTTATAAATATATCTTGTCTAGTTTGCGAATAGAGTTTTAGGAACTCTTTATTTTCATTTATTGCCTCTTTCATGTAGTTATTAAGTGCTGCTTTATTTATTTTAGAGCCTTTATTCTTTTCATATTCTAATATTATCTTTTCAAGTATCTTGTTATAAAGTTGGCATGCGAGAATAAGCCGTTTATCTATCTCTTCCTGCCTTTTTGTATCAGGATACACCCTTAACTTATACGATATTGTTGAGTACATATTATAATACTGTAATTCATATCTATATACTTTTGTATTATTTCAATTTTGTCATATCAGGCTCTCTTCTTCAACTTCCACTTCTCCAACTCCGTCAAGTTTCCTTATGCTGTCTTCCATATTGGAAGAGCTAGAATTAGCATCGTCGAAGACAAACCTCACCTTGATTACCTTGATGCCAAATGCGACATCTTCGGATTGAATGGCTGCAGGCTTGAGCTTGTCCTTTATCTCCTTCAATGCTATGTCTAACCCATTCTCCTTTGGATATATCTTGAAAATAACAGCTACCTTTGACATTATGGTCCCTCAAAAGAGCACGATGTGCATTTGTATGTATTTGTTATCTCCCTGCAATGGTGGCATCTTATTATCTTTGTTTCCCCGCATTTAGGGCAGTTGAACTCTGTATACTCATGGCTGAGCCTGCCGCACGAAACGCAAGTCTTTCCTGGCAATACTGTAATCTAAATCACCAATAAGTAAAATCATTTTGTAGAAAAAGCAATAAAAGGCTATCTCCTTGTATTCCTTTTCCTTGTTCTTTGTGGGATTTTGCTTTTTGCAGAGAACTTGCTGAACAAAGCGGCTATCAAGATCAGCACAACAATGTCAACAATCACAAGGATAGCGATAACTATCCAAACCAGTGCCAATCCTCTGGAAGCGAACTGGTATGGTATTGTTGTCACAACTGTTGTAGGAACAACGGTTGATGTCGGACTACCTGGAGAAATGTTGCTGTATATTATAGATGTGTCGTTGCTGAGCTGCTGTGCAAGTAATGCTGATGAATACGCCTCTGTTGCATATGTATGAGCTTGTGTGGAGTTTGCTGTAAGCTTTGATTCTTGTATGTAGAATTCGGCTTCATCGGCGAACTGCGCTGGCCATGCTCCATAAGTTGAATTGAGCGACATGGACAAGGCCATAGAGTCTAGCTGGCTTGTTGTCAGTCCAGACTGCGCCGCCGCGCTCAGCAAAGAGTAAGAATAATCAGAATCGAGTATTGCCAAAGGATAATTGCTATCAGAATATGCTGTTTGCGCTGTTTGGAGATACATTGTTGTACCAAGTTCGGAAGCCCTGTTTATCCTGCCCAAGGCAATAGGCCCAAGGTTCTGAGACACTACTACTGTTTTCCCTCCCATATTAGCTGCTATCTGGTACATGAAATTGGCGGCATTGCACCAGCCTGTCGACTCCGCATTGCTGTAAAGGGATACAAGTACTGTGTCGCTGTCTATATCAGATACATTTGAATTAAATTCAGATATTGTAGAAGATAATGTGTAAGAGCCCCAGGTTTGTCTCAGCTCCCCAGCCAAAACCCATTCATAATTGCTTTGTGTTAATTGCGGGGCGCTAAGAGATGTGCAGTAGTTGTATTCGCTCTGCATTGTGTTCTCTGCACTCTGTATTGTCGCGTTGTGGCTTGAGAAGAAATATGCGTTTATGTAGTTCAGGAAGGAAAGATCTGCAGCTGCGTAAAGGAATCCTTTTTCTGCTATTGTTTTGCTTTCGTCCGCCTCATTTGACAACTGGTTCGTTACATTGTTGAACTTTGGCTGGCTTAGCTGCGATACCGCCGAATTTGTTGAATTAAGTGTCACGTTTAAAAGAGAGGAGAAGGGAGAGAAAGAACAGCCGTTGCTGCATGTTATGTTCGGACTAGTCAATAGGTTTGCATTGTAATTTGTGTAGAAATCATAGTAGGTTCCAGCATTTGATATCGATTTGTTTTGCAAGGCATACTGATACGCCTGTGTTATGTTTGCCACTTGTATCAAAGGAATATCGAAGTTCGTCTGCACAAGATAATAGAGCTCATCTTCCTGTGTTTGTGATGGAACTTCCGGAACGAGCATGAAAGTCATTCCTCCTCTTTCTGCAGCGCCAGCCTTGTTGTATACTCCGCCTATTTCTCCGATTGTTCCGTTGCTGCTTATTGTTCCTGTTATTGTAAAGTTGTTTCTAAGAGGTTTGTTTGAGAGCGCAGATATCGCAAGAAGGGTCATCGCTGCTCCAGCACTTGGTCCTGATACGCTCTGGTTCATATCTCCAATTGTATAACTGAAATTGTATTTGCTGTAGTTAAGATTTAGATAACTGGCAGCGTACATGATGGCTGTTTGCGCAGATTCGAGCGTGCTGTTTGCAACGCTTATTGGCCCTGTTATCTTTACGTTACCATTCCCTGTTGTTACAACAAGGGAGAATTTTGTAAGACTTCCAGAATTGTTTTGTATGAGAACTGCCGGTGCATAAATTGACGATGTTCCAACAACGCTTGCTGATGCAAGGTTTACAGATATGAAAACAAGAAGGATGGAAAGCACTAGATATCTAGAAATGCCATTCATAGAACCTGATTATAAATAAAAAGACAAATATAAAAAGGCTATTCTTTTTCTTCGTTAATGGTTGGACTTAGAGCTTAAAAATGTTGAATATTGCAATATATGATACAATCCCTATTACAACTCCAAACAAAAGCGGCGGAATAGCCGGAAGCGCCCTCTTGTACTTTCTTAGTATTACAGCTGTTAGAAACAGCCCGAACACAGCTCCGAATATGATGAAGAAACTAAGGATGAAATTAAGGCTAAGCTTGTAGGCTGATATTGCAACCATAAGAGGCACCGCAAGGTCCCCGGTTCCGAGCTCTATCCTTGCCGCAACTGGAACCATGTGCTCCTTGTAAAGCTTTGTGAATATCGATGATTTCTTTTCCAGTTCCTTCCTTTCTTTTTCATATTCCTGCAATTCCTGCTTGCTGAATTTGCTTTCCGGCAATGCCTCTACCTCGTTGACCCCGATAAGGAAAGCCAGGTTCCTGTTTGATACAGCCTTTGCCATTGTTATCATATGCTTTGTTATGAACACTGCAATGAAGTCGTAAACAGCAAGTATCGCCATAAATGCAAGCGCAACAAAGAAACCAAAGCTTATTCCAAGCACAACGCCGACTCCAACGCTTGCTATAATAGCTGCAGTATTTCTTAGTTTGGGCATCTTGTTCTTTGCTATGACAAGGGCGATTGCAAATATTATCCCAAGGATAAAGCTTGTTGTTATCGGATTGCCATAAATAATGAACAATGTAGCATCATTCACAATGCTGAAGAGTATAAGAAACACAAAAAACGATGCTATGAAGATAATAACACCTTCAAGAATTATGAACAGCTTGTCGCCTTTGTAAATTTTTAACAGGAAGATGAGGACAACAGAAAATAGGACTATATATGCAATGTAGAAAAGCGCACCCGTAGGCGAAGAAACAACCTGTGCGCTTGCTATTTGTGAATATGTCGCACCTGAGAAAACCTGTGTTGCAAGAAAAAGGCCGAAGAACTGAACTATCATGAACATTATAAATATCTGAATAAGCTGCCTGGTTTCTATAACTCTAAGAGCCATAACGACTATTCGTTCTCATGTCTTATAAGTTTTACTATTCCTGGTCTAGGTCTGAATATGTCTCCAGCTTTTTCCAATTCTACAATGTATCTGTTTACAGAAGCAGAGTCTATTCCGGTCTTCTCTGCTTCCTCTGTTATCCTCTGAATCTTTGCGCTTCCCTCCTCGCTGTCCAACTTCTTTATTATCCCAAGTATTGTATTGATTCTGTCTACTTTCTCCCTTGGCATTCCTGTGGCAACAATGTCAATGTCGTATCTTCCACCTCTGTCTACCGCAAGCGTCTTCAGCATGAATCCATTCAAAGAGATGGCAATCTCGGCATCGCTTAGCTCTACAGAAGGAGAAAGCCTTGCCTTTGCGCTGGCCTCAGCCATTCTCACTAGTCCTTCTATCTGCCTTGGAGTTATCGGAACCGCTCCCTGCTTTGCTCCAAGCTTTCTCAGTTCGATGTAATAGTCTTGTATCCTCTTTGATGCATCCTGCGTTATCCTTGGATGAACATTCTTTCTTGCATATGCGATGTATTTCCTTAGTATTTCAGCATCTAATGCCGGCCTCTCTACCTGTTCATATTCCTGTATTTCAGAAAGAACCGCACCAGCAGCTTCGTGCTGCAGAAGTATGTGGTGAGCTATGCTCTTGTCCAGTTCCTCATCTAGTATGTCTTTTATAGGGAAAATCAAATCGAATCTTGAAAGAAGCGTTGGAGGTATGTCGAACTGCTCTGCAGGATAAACATTCGGATCGAATCTTCCAAATTTCGGGTTTGCAGCAGCGAGCACTGCAGCCCTCGCATTGAACGTCGCTATTATTCCAGCTTTTGCAACGCTTACTGT
>JASHUQ010000023.1 GCA_030039935.1 Microcaldota archaeon | reverse complement strand
CTTTTCTTCCTCCGAGCTCGTGCCTTGAGCCCATGTATTTGTTGTGCTTCTTGTATAGTATTGGCATTCTTTCCTCGATGACCATATCGAGGATGTTTATTGCATTGCCTGCGCTCTTGTATCTTATCGCGTCGCAGACTATTCCAAGGTCTTTGAAACTTGCGTTTACGTCTTTCATTCTAGCGAAAACGATGCCTGCTTTGTTTCTATTAAACGAATAATTGTCCATGCGATCACTTTTCTCCCAGGAATTTGCTTCCCCTTGTTGCCCTTATTCCTGGCGCAGAGTGCACGACGCTCTTTGTTGTATATGCAAACTCGCCAAGCCTGTGGCCAAGCATGTTTGCCGTTATCTGGACAGGCTGGAAGCTCTTTCCATTGTAAACCTCAAATCTAAGCCCAATCCATGATGGGAGTATTACAGCTTCTCTTGCGTGCGTTTTTATCGGCTTATCTAATTTCTTTTGCTTTGCAGAATTTACCTTTTCCACGAGCTTTTTGTAAACGATTGCGTTTCTTTTTATGCTCCTCCTTTGCCTTGATTTTATAAGCCTCAGATATTCCTCATTGCCTATCTTCTCTAGCTCTGATGGAAGCTTTCCTCTAAATGCTACTCTTTCTGCCATTCGATCATCTCTTTCTTCTTCCCACCCTTCTTGCTCCTATGTGCCCTACCTTTCTTCCTGGCGGTGCGTTTCTAGAGGTCATGCTGCTCTTTCCCTTATGGTGCTGTTTGCCTCCAAAAGGATGGTCAACAGGGTTGCTCTTCACTCCCCTTATCTTTGGCCACATTCTGTTTACAGCGTGCATTATGTAATGGCTCTTTCCCGCTTTTACAAGAGGCTGCTCCCTTATTCCTCCTCCGGCAACCACGCCTATCTGCGCTCTGCAGTTGTTGCTTATTGAAACGCTGATTTTTGACGGGAGCAGCACGCTTGCCTCGTTTCCTACATGTGCGGTTATGTATGCAGCTACTCCTGCGCTTCTCACATACTTACCTCCGTCTCCAGGGCTTGCCTCTATGTTGTATATTGGAATACCTTCTGGAATATCTCCAAGCTTCCGGACGCTGCCAAGAGAAAACATGTTCTTGTTTATGTAAACCTTGTCGCCAATTCTTATTCCCTCTGGCGCGAGAAGATAGCCTTTCGTAAAGTCCTCGTAAATCACTTCTATTACTGGTGCGGTGTGCCCGGTGTCATTGATTATGTCTATTACATCCCCATATTTGCTCGCGTCTATTCTATACGGATAGTTTACGCTTGTGTTGAACGTTCCTGGTGCCTTTGTATACGCGTTTGTTCCTTTTCCTCTTCTTTGCTGCCTTAGTTTCTTTCCCATTTTTACACCAGCTTTAGCCTTCTTGCTATATCCTCTGCGTTGTAGCCTTTTGCAAGCTTTATGAACACTTTTTTTAAATTTGTCGGAGTGTTTGCAGATTTTATTTCTTTTACCTTAACATTGAAAACCTTTTCAAACTCCTTTTTTACCTCATTTTTTGTTGCCCTGTAGTCAACAATGTATGTGATTGTATTGTTCCTGCTTATCTGCGCAATTGTTTTTTCCGTTGATAATGGGTATCTTAGAACTACCATAGGATCACATTAAATTTATATTCCTTATGTCATCGCTTAGTTTCTTTATCGCATCTTCGCTCCATATTGTAAGCCTTCCAGGCCTGCCACCCGGAGCAAGCAGGTTTGCCCTCAGCTGCATAACTGTGCATGCATCAAGCCCTGGTATGTTTCTTGCCGCTTTTATTACCCCTTTGTCATCTCCAACAACAACAAGTATTGATTTCTTGTAAAGCCTTTGCCTCCCGGATCTTCTAACCCCTTTTCTAAGTTTGGAGAGTTTGCCGTGTGCGAGCGCGCTTCCAAGCTTGAGCTTTTCCAACATATTCACAATATCCTTTGTTCTTTTAATAGATTCAATATCATTTGATACAACTATTGGGGATGTGATCCCATCTTTTGCTTGGTGGTAATGCGCTGTTGCCGCAATAGCGCTCATTATAGCCTTTTGGTACTCTTTCCTGTTTATGTTTTCCTCTATTTTCTTCTCTATCAAATGAGGATGCGCCCTTTTCCCTTTTACAGAAGAGGGAATCCTCTTTACTTTTCCCTGCACCCCTCCCCCCAGTTTTTCCCTAGGCCTTATTGCTATCCCCATGTGCCTTCCGGTCCTCCACGAATTCATTGCTCCATAGTATCTTGCAGATGTTTGCATTCCGGCGAGCACATAGTGCGCTTGCGGTTGAAGGTTAAGCGAGTTCTCTGCTATTACCGCCCTCATTATCAGGTCTGGCCTTATCCTTTCATGGAAAATATCAGGAATCTCTGCTGACCTTGATGTGCTTCCATCAATGTTAAATATATTTATAGATGCCATTTCATATTCCCTTGTTTGTTGTTGCTATGAATGTTATCTTTGGTTCCTTTACGCTTTTATCATCGTATGAGATTGATTTTCTTATTCTTACCAGTCGCTTGGCCGGTCCAACTATGGAGCCGTCGATTACAATATAGTCGTTTGTGACCATTCCGTAATTCATAAATCCGGACTTTGGGTTTATTGAGCCTGTTTCCTCTTTCTTCCCTATCTTCATTATTTTTTTGTTGTGCTCTGTCCTGTAATTGTATCCTGTTTGCCCTGCCTGTGGAACCCCGTATACGACCCTGCCCATTCCAAACGAGCCTAATGGGGCCACGTGCCTTGTCTTCTGTGTTGCTTTATGGAAAAGTCTTGCTGTTCCGAACCTTTTTATAGGGCCTTGCCATCCCTTTCCTTTTGATACCGATGTTATGTCTATATGCTCCCCATTCTTGAACATATCGTGAGCCTTTATTTCCTTCCCTAATAGTTTTGTTATGTAATCGAATTTCTCGTTGATGGTGTTGCCCATTATCTGGGATTCAAACTTGTCTACATGGTGCTGCCCTGTTGCTATCCCTTTTGGATAGGCTGCAAGCAGCGCAGTTATTTCAACAAACTCGTTTAGCTTCCCTTTTATTGCCTCTAATTTTGTATCGTCATTTTTTGTTTTTTTGATTCCTGCCTTTTGCGCGGCCTCTTTGTTGTACACCTCCTTTGCTACGTATTTGTAGCCTGTTTTCCTGTTTATTGAATACAATCTTATGCCATAAACCTCTATGTTTGGTATTTCCACTATTGTACATGCCCTGCTTACCTCTATTCCTTTTGCCGCTTCGTCTATAGCCATTAAATGGGACATTCCTGCTTTGTATCCTATTATATTGAACAGCAAAGGAGCATGTTTGCTTTTTGGAATAGTGCGTAGCCTAGGCAGGCGTCTGTATGCTCTTCTTTTCTGCCAATATTGCATTGATCCTCTGGTCATGCTTAACACTTTAGGATCAGACCTTTCTTTTTGAAAAGAACGTCTTAATTTATCCTTGGGAATCGAAATATATCTTCTTTTCGCATTTATATATTTTTACTTTTTGCTCTGTTTTTGCGGAAGTACGAGTCAGCTTCTTAGGTTTGCCCTTTTGCTTGGCCTTCTTTTTATTGTTCCATAACCTTTGATTGCTATTCCCCTATGCCTTCTTCCCACATATGTAAGGCCTCGGTATGCCCTTCCTTTCTGGGCAATAATCCTTTTGTATTCCGGATCGGCTAGTATTTGTGGTGCATTTCTGTCTATAAGTATTATCTCAAAAAACTTGTCAGACCCTGCATCCCCAATAAAATATGAATTCAGTACTTCGCAGTTTGAATATCTTCTTGCTGCTCTTTCCTCAGCTATTGCCTGTAGTGATTTCGTCATTGAGAAGAACCTTCCACTTTTTGATGGCTTCCTCCCGCCTCCAACTGTATCTCTTTTCTTTTTCCCTCCCTTTACCCTTACTCTTACTACTAAAACTCCTGTTTTTGCCTTGTAGCCAAGCTCCCTTGCCCTTGCAATGTTCGTTGGCTTCTCTATTCTTTTAACTGGCTGCTCTGATCTCCATTGTGTGATCCTGTTTCTGTATATTTCGTTCCTCTGCTTATACTCATTTATGAACGACGTCTTCATTTCCTTGTACATACTCACTTTATCACTTCTGAAAAAGAGATTATTACTATTTATCAACAATTTATAAAATACTTGCGAATTATGCCATTTTCAAAACCATAAAACTGCTGTCATATATTTAAAAAAATAGTCATGTTTAAATATATAAGAGGGGTATTTATTATTGTAAATTTGACCTGTGTGATTGTATATGAAATCGAAGAGAAAACCCGCAAAGCCGGCAAAAAATAAGGCAATGGCAAAGAAAAACA
>JASHUQ010000022.1 GCA_030039935.1 Microcaldota archaeon | reverse complement strand
AAAGTGGGGAGTTCTCTGCAACCCAGTCCTGCGGAAGCCCGGATATCACAAACTCGTTCCAGCCAAGGTTTATCTGCGTTCCGTTTGCATAGTCTGTCTGTGCAGATATATTAACAAAAAATGTCTGGCCCGGCCCGTCGTTACCAAGGTATATGGTATCGTTGTTGTTGAGAGTTATGTTGTACGGCTCTACCACTTTTACATATCCTGCATTTGCTGCATGTATCATGACAACTGAAAGCAAAGCCCCGATCATTATATATGCCAATACCTCTTTCATCATTTTCACTTTACTATCTAATCATACGCTATATATTTATACCATTTCCTTTCTCTCTCACGTGTAAACGGTGCTGAATGACACTACCTGTTCAGCATGGTAAAATCCCTGTGGAAGATTCGAATACGTGTAATTTATCCATACATAGCCGCTGAACTGGCTGTTTATCTTCCCTGTTGCAAGGCCAAAGCTGTTGTAGCAGCTTACCCCTATGAGCTGAGACTGCGCAGGAGCTACCAGTATTCCATTTGCATATGAGCTGCTTGGATAGTAGGGCTGGCCCTTTGGTGTGTTATACGGCAATACGTATACATTGCCGTAAGCAGGGCCTGTGCCGGAAACATTCACAGAAGATGCGCATGCTATCCCTGTAATATTGAGCGTTCCTCCTACAGACTGAGACAGAATGAACGTGAATGTCCCGTTTGTGAACATTGCGTAGGAACCGCACGAAAAGCTCGGCGCAGCTGTGCACTGCTGCGGAACAAACTGGGGGTTGAATATTCCCAATTCTAATATTACATAAATCACTATTATAAGGACTAGGAATACTATTGAATAGGAGATCATGAAGTCCATTGCGGATTGCAGCTTTGTTCTTTGCTCTGTCATCTCATCCTTTGATCTCTTTTTTGTCATTGTCCTCCATTGTCTTGCCAACATGGAGCCTTACCCCATTCGAATCCCTTGTTATCCTTATGTCAAGATCATCTCTTCCGAACAGCTTTCTCAATTCATCGTATGTGTATGAACCTACATCGCTTGCATTGCTTCCCTTGCTCTTCAGTATCTCGCTTCTCCTCTCCTTTATTTTGTCCTTGTCCGATTCCTCATATACTAGAGAAAGCTTTGGAACCTCTTTTGATTCGAAAAGGCCGTCTATGCTTGTCTCTATTATCTTGTATCCCGCGTCTTGGAGTATGAAAGGCATAACAGCTGCGAATTCCTTCTTTATCTCGGAGATTGCTGCCTCAACTTCGTCCCTTTTTCCAGCCACTACGAATTCATCTCCATTTAGGAAACCAGCAAAAAGGTTTGACCCGTCCTGCTTTATAGAGTCCTGGAGAAGCTGGGATATAAGCCTGAGAATGATCACAGCGTTCCTTTCCCCGAATCTTCTAGCATATGCGCCAAGCCCCTCCATTGCAAGCGTTCCTATAACATATTCATCCTGCTGCTCCCTTATCGACCTCTCTATCTCATTTGATATTCTTTCCTCGTCTGGAAGGTCTATCAATGGGTCGAACCTCTTTCCCTTTTTCTTGAGGAATATTGTCACAAGAGTTCGCAGCTCGTTTGGGTCAAACGGCTTCTTTATGTAGTAATCTGCACCGTATTTGAGCCCCTTGAACCTGTTGCTTGTCGGGTCCATTGCGCTTATCAGTATAACAATAGTATTGCTTGTCTTTGGGTCGCTCTTTATTGTCTGGCATATATCAAGCCCGTCTTTGTTTGGAAGCATAAGATCGAGTATTACAAGGTCTGGCTTTGCTATTCTCACAGCCTCTATCGCCTCCCCTCCATCATATATCTGCCCTATCTCAAATCCTTTTCCTATTGAAAGCGCCATAAGCTTGTTTATGTTCTTATCATCTTCTATAATCAGCACTCTTCTCAGATAATCGCTGTTTTGCAGAATATAATAGGTTAGAATGCCGCCGCTGTTCCTCGATGCTATCAGCTTGTTTGCCTCTAGCTCTGACAGCGCCCCCTTAAGGTCAATCTCAGGAATGCCCCTCCCAAATGACATGTCGCTTAATTCGTTGTATGTTATTTGCTGCCTTTCATTCACAATAGACAATATCTC
Organism: Microcaldota archaeon; assembly: GCA_030039935.1. GTDB lineage: Archaea > Micrarchaeota > Micrarchaeia > Micrarchaeales > Micrarchaeaceae > JAJZAB01. Next base: position 3,594 of record JASHUQ010000022.1, on the reverse strand, counting down.
CTCTTTTAGAGGAACCATGCTGCTCATCTGGTCACCTAAAATTTATCAACCAAAAGGAATATTATGCTTTGCTGCTCTGCTTTAACTCTGTTTTAGCGGAAGCGAAGCATCCTAGCAAGCTTAATAAACTTTCATTGGCTAGTTATATCCGATTGAGGATATGGAGAGCCATAGAGAATACCATAGAGAAATGCACCATCATAGAAGGCACCACACGGAGATATGGCGGAACTACAGGCTTATTGCGCTTATTGCGGTAATAGTGGTGATTATAGCCGCTGTTGCGCTCCTTTCTTTGGGGGGAGCCAGAACAATATCAGGGCCTACAACATTGGTGATAACAAAATCGCCAACTGTGCTCAAGATGAACGGAATACAATATGTGTTTGCTCTCTCTTCTACAAGCAAGGGTTCCGGTCAAGCATATCTTTTTGTCGAACAGCCTCCGATTTTCATAAACCCGATACTCAATGTAACTCTTGTGCTCAGCAACGCGACAAAGGTGAACAGCGGATCTGTATATGCCAACATGCAGATATTGCTTAATTCGATTTCCAATAATAGCGTGAACATAACCGTAACTCCTTTGAACCTTTATCTTCAAGAATCGCCGGATTACTCAAGGATAAGGACGATGAACAGCACAATCAACATTCAGGTATCTTCAAATTCAACAGCGCAGTATTCTACAACAACAATATCACAGACAACAAGCACATCAATATCTACATCAACGACTACGATAAACCAGACGCAGCAGAACTACGCCAAGATAATGATCTACCTCAAAAATGACGTCTATTATCCAATAATGCTGAACTACACAACAGTTTATGCAAACACGAGGAACTGCACAGAATCCCTTTATAACAGCAGCTATGTTTCCCAGTTTGGATATGCTCCAGCAGGAACTGCAACCTACGTGAATGTCAGCGCCGTAGTTCCCTATTACATGTCAGAATACATCAATTATTCTGGCGGCGGAAACTACGCCGTTAGATACAAGACGCTGTCCTACACCTCATTCACAAACGGCACTGCCTTGACAGTCTATATAAACATCTCGAAGGGGACAATATACAATTCCACATTAAGCGGAGTGTTCACAGATACAAACGCCTCTGCAATGCTCAGCGGCCTGCAGTTTGCAGCAAGGATTTCCAATGCGTGCGGCATATACATTGCATCGTCATGATGACTGCTGCACCTGACCCCCCTTCCTGCTCCTTGGGTTTGCCTTTAATGTAAACCAGAACCTGCTGCCCTTTCCCAGCTGCGACTCAAAGTCAATATCCCCTCCGTGGAGCTTTACCAGCTCCTTTGTTATAGATAAGCCAAGCCCTGTTCCAGAGCCGTCCTGCTTAATTAGATCCTTTGTCGCGTTCTTCGGAACCTGGTAGAACTTCTTGAACAACTTTTGTTTGTCGTCATCGCTTATTCCTATTCCAGTGTCTATAACGCTGCACTCTATTTTCCTCTTGTTCCTTTTCTTTATGAAAACTTTTATTCCGCCCTTGTCCGTGAACTTTATCGAGTTGCCTATAAGGTTGACGAATATTTGTATAAGTCTATTTGGATCCGCGATTATCTTAGGAACATCGTAGTCAACCTTCCATTCAAAAGAAAGGCCCTTTGCCGCAGCCGATTCTTCCAACGCCTTTATGCTCGGGTTTGAATCAAGCGACTTTAGGTCCACCTCTTTCAGCTCTAGCTTAACCTTGTTTGCATCAAGCTTTGCGGCGTCCAATACCTGCTGTATTATCAGCATGAGCCTGTCAGACTCATTAGAAACAGTTTCTATGTACTGCTTTTGATCATCATTGAGCGGGCCGAACTCCCCGTTCTCGAGCAGCTTTGCAAAGCCCATTATGCTTGTAAGCGGTGTTTTCAACTCGTGTGATATATTGTATATGAACTGCGATTTGAGATCTCCTGTACTTCTCAGCCTCTTTATCGTCTTGTCCCTCTCCTTTATCTCCAACTCTTGGTCTGTCAGCTTCCTTCTTGTCTGCAGCTCTTTCACTATAACTATGTAGCTCGAAATTCCATCAGAGTCTGTAAGAACCCTTATAGAATGAGTTGCCGGAACAACAGAGCTGTCTTTGCCCACAAGCTCTATGTATGAATTGTCCGGCTTGCCGCCTTTTTTTGCAAATGCAAGGTCTCTGTCAAGGACAAACTGGTCCTTGTAAAGGAGCTTCACCTCCTTTCCGATAAGCTCGTCTTTGTTGTACTGCAGAACCGGCTCTACAGACATGTTGGCGGATTTTATGAACCCAAGGTCGTCGAGCATCAATACAATATCTGTAGAGTTGCTTGCAAAGTCGTATAGCCAGTTTTTCAAGTCATCTACGTATTTCTCAGCGTCTGCCCTTGCGAACATGAACGAATAGCCAGTGAGGGACCTTGAAACAGAGAAATGCGATCTTATTGAATATCCGTTCATTGAAACAAGATCAATCTTCTTTATCTTCTCTGTAGTGCTTCCTGACATGCTGTCGATTTCGGAGAGAAGCTGCTCCCTGTCTTTTGGGCTCACGATGTCCGTTATCCTTTTTCCCATCATTATGTTCTTTTCATACCCTAGCACGCTGTCAAAATTGTCTGTTATTCCTATCATTTTTAGGCCCTCGTCAGTGAAAACTATGAACACGTCGTCGCTGTGGCTTATTGACTGGAGCGCAGCCCTCAGGTTTGATACATCTGTAGAGTCGCTGACAGAAACGCTGATCAGGCTGTCGCTTATCTTGTTTGCGAATATGCTGTAGGTTTTCCCGCTGTTTTTAAGCTTTGTGAGGGCCGCGTTCCTCGATGCCGCGATCTTCAACAATTTGTCAACTCCTATGCCCAAAGAGGAGGCGACATCGCTGCTGCCGATAGAAGAAATGCCAAACTCCTTCATTGCGCTCTTGTTCGCCTTCAGAATAGACCCATTTGAAGAAACAAGCATCTGCGGGTTGCTGCTGTCGAAGACAGCGTCAAAGTATTCTGCAAGCCTGTTGCTCCTGCCCAATTCAGACTTGTATGCGATAGCAAACCCAACAAGCAGAACCCCCATGGATATATTGTCAACAATTTCCTGGGTGAACTTGCTGTCAGATACAGAGAGCATCTCGAGAAGCGAAACCACCCTTCCATCAGCCATTATTGGAAGCGCCGCATAGCTCCTGTATCCCTCGTTCTTGTAGATAAGGAGCTCTGGAAAAGAGGAGTAGTCGCTTAATTGGTTGTCAACATATGGCTTTTTCGTGCCAGCAATGTAGCCGACAAGCGTTGCCTGTGAATCGGTTCTTGCAACATCGCTTATGCTAGCCTTGTCCACGTTAAAAGAATTCTTTATCGATTCTGTGAAATGCTTTATTATCTCGTCTCTTCCCACTCCGCTTGAGGCAACAGGCATGAGTTCGCTGAGGAACTTTATCGGAAGGTCCGACATAAAATCGCCGATAAATGCTACAACAAGAAACTTGTTTGTAATGCATTACTACATAGGTGTAGAAAGTATTTAAATATAGTTTTGAGATTTTATATTGGGTAAGGGGATGAGGGAGAGAAGGCATCTCTTAAAGGAAAGCCTTCTGAAGAAGGCAACGC
>JASHUQ010000021.1 GCA_030039935.1 Microcaldota archaeon | reverse complement strand
CCCATCCTACGCTTGCGCCTATGTGCAATGGAATAATAGATATGAGAAGGGCCGTGGCAACAGCAGCGCCCAAAACCTGGGCTATTATGTACATTACTGCACTAGAAACATTGATTCTTTTTGCAACAAGCATTGCAATTGTCACTGCAGGATTTATATGCCCTCCAGATATTGCCATTGCGGCTGTCACCGCTATTGCAAGTGCAAGTCCGTGAGCCAGCGCTATCACAAGAAGCTGTGAATAGCCGCTAGCAGTTCCAAGGAAAGCCATTGAGATTATTGCTCCGGTTCCAGCGAATACAAGAAAGAAAGTTCCAAGTGCCTCTACCAGCATCTTCTTTGCTATGCCCGGATTTTTCATGGCGGATCAATCGTTTATATCGCGACCAATATTGCTGTTATGAGAAGCAATAGAACAAGGTCGTGTATTCCGTTTACTGCGAAAACCTTTCCATTCGGTGTTTGCGTCTCTCCTATCAGCTCTTTTGGAAGGAAGAATCCAAACCAAACAAGCAGCGCAACAAGAAGTGCTGCGGAGAAAGATGTTATCGAAAGAGACTTTATGAAAAGATCAAGAATAAGGACAAGTATAAACGAAGAGAATATTATGACAAAAATTTTCGCCGCATTCATCTTCATCGCTTTGTTCCTTCCTCTCGCTCCATGCATTCCCTCCATCCACATCCTTCCGAAAACTGGTCTGGAATACCAAACGAAGCCGAATATCAGGGCAACGATCGTAGCCACAACTACTCCGGTCCAATCCACTGCGATTGTTAAGGCCATGTTAGACTATCAAAAGAAGGTTATAAAAAGATTCCCACAACCATTCTGCGCTTATCTCTTCTTTGGGTCAGGAAAAGTCTAGGTATAAAGGCAGATGATCAGATACAACATCGTCTAGCACCTTAAAATCTTTTACTTTTATTTTCTCTGATACAAAAATGTAGTCTGCGAATTTTTCTTTCCTATCATATAACTTGCTTCTTGTTGTTTTTATATTGTATTCTTTGATGAGGTTTACCATACCGCTATCTTCAAGCATCTTTATGCTTTTTGTATCAGGCGAAAGGTTGAAATCGCCAACCAGTACCCTTTTTGCACCGGTTTTGGAAAGCGCTTCTATCACATTTTTAGACTGTTCTATCCTTTCCGGAGTATCATCTTTCCCAAACTGCCATAAACCATGAATATTATTTATACTATATCCGTTTACTTCTGCGCTCTGCACAAACGAGGTTAGGTCGTAATCATAGTTTTCGAATCTTATCCTTACGTTCTTGGAAACTTTGGTTATGTTGTATTTTTTAAACTCCAACGTGTTCTTATAGAATATGGCAAGCCTTTCTCCTCCTGATGAGCATGGATCAGAAAGTGTGCTTTTGAATGAATTTAGAATACCTCCAAGTTTGGAATAAAGGTCTAACACATCGTCCATTCCGGTCCTGTGCTTTTTTATATCAAGAACTCTTTGTGGAATCTTTCCAGAACTAAAATCGATCATTTCCTGGAAACAAAACACATCCGTGTCATCCGAATTTCTTTTCAAGAATGCGATTAGGTCATTGTATATCCTTCCTCCCCACAGGTTCAAGGAAATCAGTTTCATTCAATCACGACGCCGAGGATGGGATTTGAACCCATAACTCCTTTCGGAGCTAGGTTAGCAACCTAGTGCCTTACCGGGTTAGGCTACCTCGGCATGATAAACAGAATATTTAATTAGCACTATTTAAAGCGGTATCCTTTTTATGCCAAGCCTGTCATAGATGCAAGTTATCTATGCTTTACAAGCCTTGCGACAGCTTCTCTTTCTCCCTCTTCAATTGCCATTTGCTTTAGCTGTTTAGATGTATACTTGTGCATTCCGTATTTCCTGCCCAATTCCTGAAGATGTTTTATTGGATCTACTGGAAGAACCATACCCACGTATCTTGGTCTAAACCCAAAGCTTCGCCATAAAGACATTGCCTCCTTATTCTCGGCTTGCGTGCCAACAAAAAATTTCCCTGCGCCTTTCTTGGCAAACCACACGAATACCATACCAGCCATCCTTTTTGCTATCTTCCTTTTGCGGTATTCTGGTTCGATGAATACTGAATCAAAAACTCCAAAATTTGTTGTCAGTTCTGACCTGTGTTTCTTGTGGAACTCTGCAGCCATAAAGCCAATTATTTTATTCTTATGTTCAGCTACAAGCACAAAACCATTTTTTGATCTTATCAGTTTCTGCAACCTTTTCCTCCCTGCCAATCTTATCTTTCTTTTCTTTCTGTTGCTTTGATTGAAACTCTTGTATTGAGATTGGGAACCTTCTGCCTTTAGTGCCGCAATTCTTTCATGTTCGGCTGATTTTTCATCCAAAAGCGCTATGCTATCGAGATCATTATTGACAGCTTTTCTTATCTTTATTTTCATAAACATCACGCGGCAGAAGCCAACTCTGCATCATATATTTGAATAGGGTTTGCTGCACCTCTGCTCAGCTCTGTATCCTAAAAGCATAGTTTGTATGTGCTTAAGGTTGCTCCTTCCGGCCTGGCCTGGTTCACGCATATAACTACCATCTAGGGCAAAACGTCGACGCTTCGATGCAGGCCCTACACGCACATATAACACTTGTTGGCATTGGCCCGCCAAAAGGGATTTGCGGATGGGAAAC
>JASHUQ010000003.1 GCA_030039935.1 Microcaldota archaeon | reverse complement strand
AACCTTTGAATACGTGTACTTTATTGAATTTGAAAACTCCATTACATCAAGCAACGGGTCTATCCCTATGGCTATTCCAACAGCAGGGAGCGATTTCCCTGTATATAGTCCAATAAGGTTGTCGTATCTTCCGCCGCCAGCAATGGAGCCCCTCATTTTCCCTTCAGAGTCAACAAACTCGAATACAGAACCTGTGTAATAATCGAGCCCTCTTACTACAGAGAAATCAACAATAACGCTTCCTTTAAATGCATATGATGAAACGAATTTAACAAGGCTTGCCAGTTCCTCTACGCTCTTATCATTTGTAACGTTCCTTACAAATCCTATTTTCTCCTCGTTTGTCCCTTCAAGGTTTATCAGGTTGTCTATCCTGCTCACAACATCGCGTTCAAGGCTAAGAGATCCGAGCATTTCTATTATCTTGTCGCGCCCGAGCTTCTCGAGCTTGTCAACAGTTCTCATTATCTCTACAGCAAGCTCTTTCTTTACCCCGAATTTCTCAAATACAGAGTTCATCAGTTGTCTGTTACTTATCCTTATCTCATAATCTATCCCTATCTCGTCGAATGCTGTTGCTATGGCGGCGAGCACCTCCGCGTCTGACTGCGCAGTCTCCCCTCCAATAATGTCAACATCTGCCTGTGTAAACTCCCTGTATCTTCCCTTTTGGGGCTCGTCCCTTCTCCAGTTCTTTCCAATAGAGTATCTTTTGAAAGGAAGAGGAACATTCTGATGCATTGCCACGAACCTAGCAAGAGAAACTGTCTGGTCATACCTCATGCCAAGCTTGTCTCCTTTTATCTCGAAGATGAGCTTTGCGTCTTCTCCAATCGCTCCCTTTGCATTAAGTATATCAAGCGATTCCATTAATGGTGTATCAATTGAAAGGAAACCAAATCTCTGGAATACAGACTCTATTCTAGCAAGAAGCTCGTTCCTGAAAAGTGCCTCATTAGGAAGAAGGTCCCTTACTCCCCTTGGGAAAGGTATATCTGCCATTAAATCGCTCTCATATAATTGCAAAATTCTTTAATATAGCTTATGGTATTGAAAGGAAGAGCCTTACATCTAGGAAGAATCGCAACGATCACATTCCCTTTAAGTGTTGGAAGGACATCACATCATTCCATATTCATTTTCTTTATTCACATATATAAAGCTTTTATGCAGTAGGAATACCAGCATATTCAAGAATGTCTCCGTGCCCTCTGCCAAAAGCGCTTCTCGGCGTTTTCTTAACATCTATGAAGCTAAGCTCTTCCCAAAGATTAGAATGCCTTGGCAGTTTTGAAGGTAAGAGAGGTATTTTGTATATAAAGTGAATGTCCCAGTGGAAACCAACATTGTTCGCATCCTTTCGATCAGAAGTATCTGATTCGACTATTGGCTCTCCTGATGTTATGGAGTTAAGTCCTAGCATTTCCCTTGCAATTCTTACCAGCGCGTCTTTCGGAGATTCGTATAAAAGCAGCTGGCATGCAGGCAATATCCAAAGGCCAACATTTCCCTTTGCTCTTTCTGCATTCAACCCACCTATTCGTTCCCATTCTGGGACGGGTTTGATTTTTCCAAGCAGGATTCTATCAGGATTTTCTGCGTCATGCGCTACCATGAACGTTGAAAGACACATTCCGAAGTATGGAACAAGGCTTACTCCAGTATCGCCATCTGGGACTTCGCGCTTTAGCCTTGCAAAATGCCTTGCAGGATCGTTTTCCTTTACTACCATAACATCAATGTCAAATATATAACTCTAGTGTTGGCTGTCTCCTAAGCTCACTAGCCATATTTGCAGCAAAGCAAGGCCCATCTCCCAGCTGTTCGGTCTCTAAGCCTGGTTTTTCTGCTGATATAATTTCGTCTTCTTCTGGTTCTTTCCAGTCTATTGCCATTGCATTAATGCTCACGCCTTTTGCAGGACAGGTCTTGCAAACAAATTCACTTAACACTTCGCCGCTAAATGCCCGTGTAATAATATGCCTTGGATCGTGCGTATGGCCACTGGTTTCATTCCTTGTTTTAGTTAACCCCATAACATCTAGCTACACCTAGTCCAATAAAATATTTATGTTTTGCCCCACGTTACAAGTTCTTCTCTATCCACTTCTTCAGTGCCTCTTTAGGAATAGCTCCGACATTCATAGCCTTCAGCTTTCCCTTTTCAAGAAGCAGTGTCGTTGGTATGCTCATTATGTTGAACTTTACGGCTATCTTTTCATTGTCATCTGCATTTATCTTTACGAACTTTACCTTTCCATCAAACTCTGTTGAAACCTCATCAACAATCGGGGAATAGAACCTGCACGGGCCGCACCATGGCGCCCATATATCAACAACAACAGGTATGTGAGACTGAACTACCTCTTTTTCGAAGTCAGCCTCGTTTACGTCCGTTACGCTCATTTTTTCACCGAATAAAAAGTTACACTACTATTACACACTATGAGAATAAAAAGGTGATGTTTTAATTAGCACAACATTTTTATTAGTTAGAAAGAAAATAAAATCCATGATGATAATGCACTACGCTGAGCCCAAAGCTATGAAGATGATCTTGAGTGCTGATTGAAGAAAAATGGTTTTTTTATGTCGAAGATTCCGAAAACCGCTGTGAAGAAGATAGTTAATGGGAATTCTGACATAATGCTAACAGACAAGGCTGCCAACGAGATATCGCGCATCCTTGAGAAGAAAGCGCAGAGGATAGCAAGATATGCGGTTACACAGGCGAAGAAAAAGGGAAGAAAGACAATACTTAAAGAGGACATAGACTCATACATATTCAAATTCGGCGATTGAAAAACATATAATAATATTTGTGTGTAAAGATTAATGATAGAAAAATAATATGTAGATGATAATATGCTTTTGTCAGAACTATACGGGAAACAGATCATAACAAATGAGGGAAGGATGATAGGCTATGTTGAAGACGCAATACTCGATTTTGAAAAGGGTGCGGTCGCCAGCCTTCTGCTCACAAAGGCGGAGAACCTGACAAGAAGCCAGAATACCGCGCAGGTCCTTGCAAAGAACTCTGTGAAATACGAGAGGGTAAAAAGCGTTTCAGAGACAATAATAGTAGGAACAAAGTGATATCAGTCTGTTGATACATCTCTTGGAATGTTCGGCCTTGATTTTACAAGTACTCTTGACCCACAATAAGGGCACCTTACGAAATTCTCTATCTGCTTTATCTTCTTTCCACAATGAGTGCAAACATAGGCCATAATATCACAGATTCATTCTTTTTCAAATATTTAAAGTTTCTTGTTCTCCTTGAGCCACTTTGTGAACGACTGGTGCAGTTCAGAATTGCTTGTGTCTATAACCCTTACTTTCATAGGCCCTGCATAATGCTCGTCGTTCAGCTCCAACACCTGTGTGTATTCCCTCATTGCGAAATAGTGGACCTCCATCCAGTGAACCTTTCCATTGATATGATCCTTAACTATCTCGTCTACCATAGGAGGGGAGGCGAAGCTGAAAAGCACGCCGTTGCACCACCACAGCGGCATTGACCCGCTTGGGGTTATCCTCTCCCTTAAAAGATCGTCCTTGTTGACTTTCAGTATATCATGGACAACAAGGGTATTCAAAGGCTCAAAAACAACTTTTACCATTCTATCATCTGTTTCTCTTTGACAAATCCTCTATAAGCCTCTTCGCAACCTCTCCTGCTGGGGTTGTCATAGTATACGCTCCGCCGGCATATGTAGTGTTGCAGTGCCTGCATCTCCATATGCTTGTTCCCATCCTTCTTACCGTAACTCTTCCGCACATTTCGCACTTGTACGCTGTTTGCTTTTGTTTCTTTATCGCTGCTGCTCTCTTTCTTATCCTTGCCCCGTATCTTATGCTAGCATTAGCCAAGTTATCACCTATGCTTTTCTATGTGCCTCTTTAGAAACTCATGCTTCTCCATAGCGGTTTCAACAAGCGATTCTATCTCCTGTATAGAGAAGCTTCCCCCCAGTCCTTTCTGCATTGCGCGTATCTGGTCCTTGTCTGTAGCGACTGTTAGCCTTGCAGCCATGGCGTTTTCCTCGTCGCCATTTGGATCAAGTATAATATGATTGTCTACTTTTCCAAATGTGCACGATGTTACAATATTGTCTACCTTAAGCTTTCTTGTCCTCTTCTCCCTTATCGCGTTTCCATTCTCGTATTCGGGAACCTTTGTGTTGAGAAGCGCAGCCATAGCCGCTGTCTCTCCAGCGTCAAAAAGGTTTCCGTCGTAGTTTAGCACATACACATCTACAAAAATGTTCCACGCCTTTCCCTCTTCTATGAATAGACTGGTAAGGTCAACGCAGTTGCCTGCCCTTATCCCTCTGTCTATGACCCTTGCTACCTCTATGCTTTCCGGGCTTGGCGGCCCTGTCTCGAAATCGGAGCTTGCAAGCGGAAGCAGCTCCGCAGACATTGCAATGCTTCCCTGGTCTGGAGTGTCCTCCATGGGCTCTCCAACATCAAGCTTCACACCGGCGAGCACCCTTGTTGCACCTAGGTCCACTTGTGCGGATCCCTCGGCATTCTGTATTGTTCCTGTTGAAATGCTTATATCTCTGAAATCAAACATGCTCCTTGAATCCTCTCTCATTTTCTTTGAAAGAAGCTCCTTTATGTAGTTGCTTTTTACTATCTCTATCGCGTCCATCTAAACACTCTCGTATCTCTCTGCCACTTTCTTGTAAACATCCCTGAGCGCCTCTTTTTGTATGGATGATATCGTCTTTCCAGCATCGACAGCCATTTTCATCGCCCTTGCAAGCTGCTCTTTTGTATATCCACCATCCATTTGTAAAAGAAGTATGCTGTTGTTTCTTGGCGATATCGCCATAGGCATGTCAGAATCAGAGTAGTTGTCCTCTATCATGTTGAGATCAAGAACAAGCTCCTCCCCTATCTTTCCAACGCTCACCGCATATACAAGATCCTTCATGTGAATTCCCGCGCTGGCAAGCGCAACTGATGCAGCTGTTATTCCTGCTGCCCTTGTTCCGCCATCGCTCTGCAGTATTTCTATGAATATGTTTATCATGCTTCCTGGAAACTCGTTTAGCATTACAACATTCTCGAACACCTCCTTTGTCACCTTTGATATTTCCGTTGCCCTTCTATTAGGACCTGTTCTTCCGTGCTCTGAAAGGGATGAGAACGGGGCCATCTGGTACCTGCACTTTATTATCGCCCTTGTGGGCTCCGCCATGTGCTTTGGCTGGGTTTCCACAGGCCCGTAAATTGCAGCGAGCACCTTGTTGTTCCCCCATTCGAGATAAGCGGATCCGTCAGCGTTCTTTAGCACACCCGCTTCTATCTTCAAAGGCCTAAGCTCATCAAATGCCCTTCCATCAAGTCTTTTCCCGTTTACGATCAATTCGGGTTTGTTTGCTTTTGATCCCATAATATCACATCTTTTGTTCCATCATATTCTTTATCCTTTCTGTAAGTCCAGAAACGTGAGCCTCGTTCTCTATTCTAAGTATTGCTGCCCTTGCAAGCGCATCATCTCCTCCATTTATCCATATGTGCCCGTTTGTTCCGACTACTATCCTTGACTTAGTGCTTTCTATTATCTGCTTTATCATTGTGTTGTTCTTTCCTATGACTCTTGGTATCTTTGTAGGGGTTACTGTTATGACAGACCCTCCATTAAGGAGCCTTGGGTATTGCAGGATTATTGTCTTCTTTTCCTCTATGTCCTTTATCGTTGCCTGTATGACATCCCCAAGCTTGAATTCAAATCTATCATATTTTCCACCTATTACAATGCTTCTTATATGAAAGTCAAGGTCTATCTCATAAACGCTGTTTTTCACGTTTGAAACAACACCCACAACAGTGTCATCTATATGCGGAATCCATGTTCCCTCTAAAGGGGTCACAGACGCGGTTTCCTTGTCATAAAGCCCAAGCACCATTGAATATGTTTTTCCATCTTCAACATATGTGTTTCTGGTCCTGAATGGCCTTTCTTCCAGAAGCTCTCCTGGTACAACTATATTTTTCATGGTATCAGTTTTCTATTATCTTTGTTTCAACCTTTCCCTGTGTCATCTTGTTTATTCTGTCAAAGAACTCTGCCTGCATCCCAGCCGGGAATTCGACTACCGCCTGAAGGCTTCCGTTGCCAAGCCACTTTTCGCTTTTTATTCCATATTGTTTTAGTATCCCAAAACAGCGGTTTGCAAACTCTGGCGGAACAACCACATCAATCTTTATTGTTGTGAACTTTATCGGAATAAGCGCATTTATCTTCTTCACAATTGCGTCTATCTGGTCGCTCGCGCTCTTGAACGGATCTATGGAAACCCTTGCATCCCTCATAGCGTTCTCTATCCTCAATGGGGGATTCGGCGCGTTTGTCCTTGGATCAATGGAATTCTTTGCAATGATGTTGATTATCTGCTTCCTTTTCTCTTCTATAGACCTGTTCCTTTGCTCAGTGGTTATGGGAACATTGCCGTTCTTCATTATCGTTTCTACCACTTTTGCAAGCTCCGCAGTGCCAAATGCGCTTTTTATCTTGTCTTCGCTTTGGCGCTCTCCCTTCCTTGCATCCTTGAATACTTCATCTACTTCAAGAGCCTTCATCGGATCACTAATCTTTCCTGACAGATATTCATAAGCAATATCCGAGTTAACGAATATTTCGAACGTTAGTCCATTTCTTTCATATTTTGCTATAACGGTTTTAGAAGAAGACATATAATCACAGTAAAACAAAGATAAAATATCAGATATATTTTGCTACTTTGTCGCTTGAAAGCATGCTGTATCCTTCACCCTTCTTTATTGTTGCTATGTCTAGATTGTCTTCTGTAAGTGGCTTTTCTCCAATCTTTTTTATTATTCTAACACAAAGCGATATCGCGTCTTCAATGCTCATCTCGTCCCTGTATTCTTTTATGAGCATCTCGTCTGCCGTTGCCTTTCCAGAGCCTATTGCATCTGCCTTGTATCCAGCAACTGTCGCACCAGGATCTATTTCAAAGAGACGGGGCTCCTTTGCAATCCCTCCAATAAGGAAAGATATCGCATACGGCCTTATCCCTCCGTATTGCGTTGCAAGAAGCAGCTCTTCGGAAATATCCTTTGCTATTGTTTCAACAGATTCTGTTTCATTGTATACCATTCTATGGGTCTGCGTCTTTGCCCTCATAACATTGATTAGATGAAGTCCATCAGCAACTATTCCGCTGTACGTTACTCCAATGTATGAATCTATTCGAAATATCTTCTGGACGCTGTTTGGAACAGCGAGCGGTGCTGTTATGTTCTTATGAGCAACAAAAACAACCCCATCCTTTGTTGTCACTCCAATGGATGTTGCCCCCCTTTTTACAGCTTCCCTTGCGTACTCTACCTGAAATAATCTTCCGTCAGGGCTGAACATTACACCTCTGTCATAAGCCTGTGCAGCTGGATACATAGTTTCACCAAATATAATTACAGTAACGAATAAGGTTGTTATAAAAGAATGATTCGTAGATATTAGATAGGGAATATAACTTTATATTCTTTTGCTATTTGAAAGTATGATAAAATGAACGTTGAAATAGGAATAATAGGAGGATCTGGACTCTATTCGTTGCTGGCAGAAAGCGCCGATATTTCGAAGGAAACAAAATTCGGGAAACCAAGCGGCAATATTTCGATTGGAAAAATAAATGGAATAGAGGTTGCCTTCTTGCCAAGGCACGGGAAGAGGCACAATATCCCTCCGCATAAAGTCCCATACAGGGCCAATATCCTGGCATTGAAGGAGATTGGAGTAAAGAGGATCATAGGGGTTGGAACAGTAGGATCTCTAAAGAAAGAGTACAAACCCGGAGATTTTGTTGTGTTCGACCAGTTTTTCAACATGACAAATGGAAGGGATGATACAATATTCGACAGCGATTCTGTCGCACATGTGAGCACTGCAGAGCCGTACTGCAGCGAGCTTAGGTCTATAGCAATAAACTCTGCAGAGAGCATGAAAATAAAAATGCACGGGAAGGGAACGATACTTGTTGTCAATGGACCAAGATTCTCTACAAAAGCTGAGTCAAGGTTCTTTTCAGCCAGCAACATGGACCTCATAAATATGACGCAGTATCCTGAAGTTGCGCTCGCAAGGGAGATGCAGATGTGCTATCTTGGGATAGGAATAGTTACCGATTACGATGTGGGACTCGAGGGAGAGCCAGGAATAAAACCTGTTTCGTTTGATGATATAGCAAGAACCATGAAAGAGAACGAGGCAAAAGTAAAGTTGCTAATAGGCGAGATAGTGAAGAAAACTCCAAATAGGCAGTCGTGCATCTGCCCAAGGTCGCTTGAAGGCGCAGGCGCAACAATAAACCTATAATCAGCATTCAGTATTCAAATGAAGAAAGCGCCTTTATCGTGCCGGATGTCTTAAGCGTGTAAAAGTATGTCTCCTTGCTGTTTACCCTTTTAAGTAGAGCTAGAGCTGCGATCAGGAAACCTGAGCCGGAAAGGCTAGACTTGATTATGAACCTGTTCCTGCCTACAAAATTCACTATTTTTGGGTTTACCCTATGGTAGTTCGCCTCTCCAATGCAGTGCATAAGTCCACTGTAAAGGCCAGAAGAGAAATCCTCTATATCATTATCGCTAATCTCAACCCCAGATTCAACAAGAATGTATCTGTGCTTGTCCTTCATTCTTCCACCAGCAATTTTTCATTAATTTCGGATATGCTTTTCCTTGCATAGCTCTCATCGGCTCCTATCATCTTTGCAAGCTCTATCATCTGCATATATGAGCACATCATGGAATTGGATTTTGCAAGTGTCACGAAGCTCACGCCTACCTTTTTCCTTGAATACTCAAATAGCTTGTTCATCTTGTAGATGAGCCTTGTGCGCTTCATTCCATAATAAGACATAATGTCTGATAAGCCAATGCACAAAATGCAGCCGTTGTCCTCCATTGCGGCGATCAGCCCCTTGTCTATTGTCGGCTCTGCAAGAGAAACTGCTGATATCCCGCTCTTGACGGCAGAGGAAAGCCTGTTCGGGTTTTTCCCAATTCCAACTATGTTCTTTTTGCCATCGAAGTTCCTTGTGTCAAGGTCTACAACATCTATTCCGTGGTTTGCAACAATTATTTTTTCAAACCCCAGTTTCCTTTCTAAATGTTCGCTTATATCGCAGGTTTCAAAGACCAAGTCATAATAGTGCAAGAAAGCACCTAGTTTTCTTCCTTTTGTGCATGGGGGTTCAATCCGAATATATCTCTTTCAAGAACATCCCTTGTTTTCTTAGATGGATACAAGAGTTTTATCAGCTTTGTATGCCCTCTTATGCCTTTTCCTGATTCGAAAGCCGCAATCAATCCCTGCATCTCAAGCTCAGAAAGATATTTTCTGTACCATCTCTCGCTTTTTGGATCCTTTTTCATGCTCTCGCTTATTGATTTGTATCTGTTGTATATCTCTCCGCTGAAAAGATATGTGTCAACGCCATCTGTGAGCTTCTTGTAAGTTCCCCCGCTTTGGGTCAGCAACGCAATTGAGTACAGGACAAGCTTCTGATGTTCTGGAAGGGTTGCAATAAGGTCATAGACAGAATCGTCCTCTGCCATCCTTACAGCCTCTTGTGCCTCTTTCATTGTTATTGACTGTGTGTTTTTCTCCTCGCCAAGCTCTCCGGCCTTTGAAAGGATCTTGAGCGAGAACCTCGCATCGCCTCCCTCCTTTGCTGATGTTGCGGCAATATAATGAAGGACATCATCAGATATGATCCCCTTCTTGAACCCCGCATCTGACCTGTCCTTTATTATCGCATAGATTTCCGTTGCATAATAGGCTGGAAAAACAAGCTCCTGTTCATAAAGGGTCGAAAGGCTTCTCGGGTCTAGCTCCTCCTTGAAGGATATCTTGTTCGATATCCCTATCATTGCAACACCCCCGGCTTTTACATCGCTGTTTATCCTTGTAAGGGTGTAGATAAGATCATCAAGGTCCTTTACCATATCAATCTCATCGAGAACAACAACGAATATCTTGCTGTCTTCTTCTATCCAGTTCCTCATCCTTTCATAAAGGTCAACAGCCCCGTATCCCCTCTTTGCATATGTTGGAAGATGGTCCCCTATTATCTTGTTTAAGACCCTAAACCTTGAGTTGTAGATCCTGCAGTTTACATATGATATCTTTGCCCTTGTATTCGGTATGTTCTTTATCTCGTCGATGACATAGTTCACGCAGGATGTTTTTCCTGTTCCTGTCTTTCCATAGATAAAAAGGTTCCTCCCACGCTCTCCCTTAAGCGCAGGGGCAATCGCCCTTTCTATATTGTTTATCTCCTTTTCTCTAAACACAAGCTTGTGGGGCACAAAATGCGGCGAGAATACCTCCCTGTTATGGAAGATTTTTGATTCGCCAAGAAGGTCATTTAGGGTCGACATTCAAATCCCAGAACAAAGTAGATTCTTCTATGTGATTTAGCTTTATTAATATTTCTCT
>JASHUQ010000020.1 GCA_030039935.1 Microcaldota archaeon | reverse complement strand
CCTGTAGATAGGTTTATTGCAATTTGATAGCTTGTATCTGGGAATTCCACCTGGAACTCCCTTCCTCTTAATGGAAGAGGCATTGGCGCCACAGGTTTCACAGGAACTTCGATCAATATTTGCTCGCTCCTTTTGTTAACATCAACAACAGAGAACCTGTTGCTTCGCTCTCTTTTCAGGGCTTTTACCGCTCTTCTGAATGATATGTCGTTATCTATGTGTGCCTTAAAGTAGAATTGGTCTCTTAATACTGTAATTATCTTCTTTACATTTATTGGAGGCAGTGTTTTCATTTGCTGGGTCCTTTGCTGAGGCCTCTGAGCTAAATTTCTGGTTTGTGGTGGCATGTTATCAATAAGGTATTGCGCTTTCCAGATATTTATATGCTACAGAATTTTCAGTTTTTTGACTCGACCTTTCGGGTTTTACAAATCTGCCTTATTGATGATGCTCCAATCAGCATAATTTTTATATCTTCTTAAAAGAATACTACTACAGAGGCTATTCCTTTGTAAGTGATAGTAATGGCTAGACTCAGACCTGCAAGGACAATGCGAATTCCGAACTCACAATCATGGTCAAGGTATTCGTTGAAGAAACCAAGGAAGAACTTTGTAAGAGCACTGCCGCACACAAGCCTGCTTGTGTTCAAGATGGGAGTGGAAAGCAATGCATATGACATGAAGGTTACTCTTGATGCTATAGACAAGATACAGATAAGGTCAAATTCTATAGAGGCGGCAAGGACGAACGCGAACAAGCTGCTTGAGGCAAACATACCAAACCAGTACTACTTCACTGTTTGTGTTTATCCGCATAATGTGATAAGAGAGCACAAGATGGCAACTGGTGCCGGAGCAGATAGGATTTCGCAGGGAATGACCAATGCTTTTGGAAGGCCGGTGTCTGTTGCTGCCAGGCTTAGGTCTGGAAGCTCTGTTTTCATGATAAAGACGAGCAAGGAGAACAGAAAGCTCGCATATCAGGCAATGAAAAGGGCGAAGTCAAAGCTTTCCGGCAGCTACAAGATCAACTTCCAAGAGATAAACAAAGCTTCTTAGGTCTTTTTATGAGAATCCTTTTGCAGTTTCCAGAAGGACTAAAGCAATACGCAATGGATTACGCAAAGGCTTTGGAAGAAAAGGGAAACGAGGTCTTCATATCTGCATCTCCAACTTTCGGCGCTTGCGACCTTGCTCTTGACGAAGCAAAGAACATAAAGGCGGACAAGCTCATACATTTCGGCCACGCGGAATTCCACAATGTTGACTTCAATGTCGAGTATGTTGAGTTTACAATAGATGCCAATCTTTCAATATTGAAAAACTCTCTTGAACAACTGAAGAAATTCAAGACAATAGGAATTGTAACAACAGTGCAGCATGTCCATCAACTTGATGACATAAAAAGATTCTATGAAGAGAACGGGAAAACAGTGGTGATTGGAAAGCCCTATGGATTTGCAAAGAAGAATGGCCAGATACTCGGTTGCGACATAGGAAGCGCTGCGAGCATAGACAACATTGTCGATTGCCATGTTTACTTTGGTGGTGGAATGTTCCATCCCCTTGGAGCCCTTCTTTCAACAAAGAAGCCGTTCCTTGTTGTAGAACCTTTTGTCAACAAGATAGAGTTCATTGACAGTTACAGGGAAACCTATACAAAAAGATCAAAAGGAAAGGTGCTCTCTTCTCTTAATGCAAAGAATTTCGGCGTATTGCTGAGCACAAAAAACGGGCAGCACAACGGGAACCTTGCAAAGATACTCAAGAAAAAAATAGAGAGAAACGGGCTTAACGCCGAGATACTCGTTGCAAACACTTTTGATTTTACCTCTTTGGAAAACATGAGGGAATTCGATGCTTTTGTTAATACCGCCTGTCCAAGAATATCGATAGATGATACAGATAGAATAAGCAAGCCGCTCCTCAGCGCTAACGAGCTAATGGAAGTCCTTAGGATGAAGAACGAGATATCAGAAATCAGGGCAAAGTCAGCTTGATTTCACGGTAACGGTCCCAACTTGCTCGTACTGTGGTGAGGTTTGACCAACCTGCAGGAATTCAACCCACATAGTTCCGGTCCACTGCGCCCCAACTATGGTATACCCTGCACTTGAAAATGTTGTGCATGTCGGGTCTATTGTATTCCCTCCGCTCACATATCCAGATATAGATAGAGTTGTAATCTGGCCGCTTGCAAACCCACCAGTTATTTGTTGGACTGAAGTTGAGCAGCTTGGATCTGTAGGCACTGCGCTAATAGACGGTGCTCCGGTCCCTACAAGAAATACATTTCCTGAAGTCCAGTCATTGCCAGTATTCTGGCCAAAAGCAGCAGAGAATATTCCGGTTGTGTGTGAGAGTGTTGTGGACGAGCATTCAAAACCGGCAGATGCGAGGCACACAGTGCTGGAGAAAGCCGAGCTGTTGAAAAGACCAAGGTAAAATAGTGCAGCAAGCACAACGGCTATGATGAGTATGGCCCAGCCATACGTCATTAGATATTCCATAGCGCTTTGCGCTCTTGTTTTGATCTGATCGCCCTGTTAATTGTAATCGCTTAATAGTCATACCATTTCTTTAATAATGTTTCTGTTTCTTTTCCAGCGTTCGCTTTAGTGTGAATACTAAACAAAAAGAAAAAGAAAAGAAGGACTTCGTAAACTTACGAAGCCTTCAGAGTTACTGTTGCTATTTGTACGTACTGCAACGTGGACGATGCTGTTGTCGTGTAAGTTGCCCATAGTGTTCCTGAAACGGCTGCACCTACTGATGAAACTGTTGGTACAGAGTTTGCTCCAAATGCCGAGCACGTTGTTCCGCTAGTCAATGCACCAGTGAATGACACAGATGTTGATTGTCCACTTGAGAATGAACCTCCAGTGCCTAGCTGTGCGTAACAGTCAGTACCTGTTGGTGGAAATGTTGATGGAGGACCTTGTCCTGACAACACAAATACCACATTCGCTGCTGACCAGCTAACTCCAGTACTCTGTCCTATTGTTGCCGTGAACGTTGATGTACTGTGTAGCAATACAGGGCTTAGACATTCAAAGCCTGAGCTTGCTATGCATGTTGTTCCCAGGAATGATGATGAGCTGAATACTCCTAGGGAGAACAATGCTCCAAGAACCACGGCTATGATGAGTATGGCCCAGCCATACGTCATTAGATATTCCATAGCGCTTTGCGCTCTTTTCGAGTTCCTACCTTTAAACATGGTTTTCACCTGTTGTTTTATACATCAAAAGATACATATAAAAAGCTTTCTTTATTTTCTTGATGGAAGAATAGGGGAATTATTAAACATTAAATAGGTTTGTGTTGTTTTATGATTTACAGCAATTTCTGACTTGTGTGATATGATGGCAGAGGAACTCAACCCATTCAAGATAGCACAGACGCAGCTGGACAACGCTGCAGCGATTATGAACCTGGATAGACAAGCGCATGCAATACTAAGAGAGCCAAAGAGGATATTGGTAATGAACATTCCTGTGAAACTGACAAGCGGGAAAACGCAGACATTCACGGGATTCAGGGTCCAATACAATGATGCAAGGGGCCCTGCAAAAGGAGGAATACGATTTCATCCTCAAGAGAGCATTGACACTGTAAAGGCTCTAGCTGCATGGATGACATGGAAGTGCTCGCTTGCAGACATTCCTTTTGGAGGAGGCAAAGGAGGAATAATATGCGACACGAAGAAAATGAATGAGAAGGATATTGAGCTCATTTCAAGGGCATATGTGAGGCACTTGGGAAAAGACATGGGAGTAGATGTGGATGTCCCTGCTCCAGATGTTTACACAAACCCCCAGATAATGGCATGGATGCTCGATGAATACAGCAATATAATAAGACACAATGAATTCGGAGCGATAACTGGGAAACCAGTAGAGGTATGGGGCAGCGCCGGAAGGATGGACTCAACAGCAAGAGGCGGAATGTTTGTGATGAGAGAGGCAGCAAAGCTTCTCAAGCTGAACCCGAAGAAGGCAACTATCGCAATACAGGGATTTGGAAACGCAGGAAGGTTCGCATACACTTTGTCAAAGGAAATAATGGGATCAAAGGTTGTAGCGATAAGCGATTCTACTGGAGGAATCTATGATCCAGATGGACTTGACCTAAAGAAACTCGATGAGGCAAAAGAGAAGACAGGCAGTGTAGACGGATACAAGAGCAAGAACGCTGAGAAGGTAACAAACGAAAAACTTCTTGAGCTGAAGGTGGACATACTCATTCCTGCTGCGATAGAGAACCAGATAAGGAAGGACAATGTGGACAAGGTGAAATGCAAGATGCTTCTCGAGCTCGCTAATGGGCCAGTTACCCCTGAAGCTTCAGATACGCTTTTCCACAATGGAGTTCTTGACCTTCCAGACTTTTTGGTAAACTCTGGAGGCGTGATTGGCTCGTATTTTGAGTGGACACAGAATATAACCGGATACTACTGGGACACGAAGAGGTTCAACGAAGAGCTAGACAGAAAGGTAACCAAGTCTTTCAACGATACAATAACTACGCAGAAACTCTATGCAGCAATGGGAAAGAAGATCAGCACAAGAATGGCTGCATATATAATTGCTGTAGACAGGGTTGCAAAGGCAATGAAGGCAAGGGGATGGTACTAACCCGATCTTCATTGCAAAGCTATTTAAATATATAAGTGCATATTAATAACAATATTGTTATTAAAGTGCATTTTATGAATTTTAGGGATGATTCGCAAAAAGAGCGCGCTTTGCTTGAGGATGCGCTTGTAGACATTGTATATGACAGCTTTGACAATTTTGTAATGCACGGCGGAACTGCCGTCTGGCGCTGCTATGGAGGCAACAGGTTCTCCAGGGATGTGGACTTTTACGCAAATCTAGATGAACAAAATGAAAGTGCGTTCCAAAAAAAGATTCATAAAATCCTAATAGATAAGGGTTATCCAATACGCGAGGAAAAATACAACAGAAACACAAGAACATTGCACATAATTGTAAAGGGAAACGGCACGACGGGAAAACTGGACATCACATTTGCCCATGCCAAAGGCGATGCTGTCGACTACGCGCGTATTGACGGAAGCAAGCGCATAATATATGTGCTGGGCCCTGAAGAGCTGCTGAATGAAAAAATTGAGACGTATATAAGCAAGTTCAAATCCGGGAATTCGGAAATACATGACATTTACGATATTATGGTACTAAAAGATAGGGTGAGAATTCCACGCAAAAAAACTCTTGATTCGTTAGCAAAAATGCTAGACATTGTGGAAAATTCTCCTCCTAAAAATGAGAAACAGCTTGCGGGACTCATTCTAAGCGGTGTTTCAATCCCATTCAATGGAATAATAAAATCGTTAAGAGGATGGTTGGATGACAATGCCAAGTGAACTGTATGCGCGCTTCAAAGACTGGCCAATCTTTACCATAAACGATGCATACCTCTTCTTAAAGAGCAGGCATAAGGTATCCAAGAAAACCGTACAGGTTACGCTTTCAAGAATGGTAAAATCTGGAAGGTTGTACGGAGTGCTAAAGGGCACGTTCAGTTTCAACAATAGCACAGATACCGCCGGCTTTGCGTACAGCCCTTTTTACTATGGCGGCATGGCTGCGCTCATGATAAGAGACCTTATAGACGATCAGGTGGTTTTGGAGGTAATGACAACAAAGACAGTGCGCAGGAGAATGGTGAAAATATTAGGAGATGCAAGAATAGTGCTTCATCATATCCCTAAAAAATATTTCTTTGGTTTTAATGATACCCAATATGGATATTCGAGAGTTCCGGTATCAGACCCGGAAAAAACGCTAATAGATCTGTTCTATTACAAGATCGTCCTTTCAATTCAGGATTATGCAGAAGTGCTAAAAGCCGTAAACAAGCAGAAATTATCGACGTATCTGAAAGTGTATGATAGGCATACAAGAATATCAGTATTGAACTTCATAAAGAAATACAAGAAGAAAGCTGATAGGGGCGAACTCACAAGCCCGTATTAACATACTGTATTAGCGGCTTATGAAGTTGCGAAGGCAATGGGATGGTACTGGCTATCTTTTCTTTAGAAGATAGCTGCATATCAATGCGGATATGATTCCTCCAGTTACCGGACCTATCCAGTATACATACCAGTTTGTGAAGTTAAGTGTCGCTATTTCTGGCCCTAGCGCAACAGACGGGTTCGCCGCTCCTCCGGTGAACGGCCCTGCAAAAAGTATAAGGGCTACAAGTGT
>JASHUQ010000019.1 GCA_030039935.1 Microcaldota archaeon | reverse complement strand
ACTAAAAATCACTACGACAAAATCAATGAAATTTCAAAAGCGCATATTTTTATATCTTGTGAAGGGAATTAAAATATGATTCGGCGCAGCAGGTTAGCGCTGCTTTTAATTTGTTTAATATTGGCTATAGTAATAGTATATGCTATCTATTCTGCAAAAATGGCGCACTACAACACTAACTCTGCCCAAGTTGCTGCTAACCTGAACAACCCACCAGAACAGATAGATGGCATGACGTTGTGGGAATCGTTGAACGCATCAGTGCTCCCAAACGGTCTCTTGTTTGCTAGAGAGTATAATTATATAAACAGAACTTCAACTGCAATCTTGATTATGTGGCTTGAAATAGCAGATAGCCCAGCTAACGCAACATTACGGTATCATAGTTTTATAAATAACACAAAGGCAAACATAACATCATTCTCTGTTATAAACAAATCTAAAAATACTGAAGTGTTTGAAACATCTGGTCAGGTAGTAGGGCTTTCAAATTCTGTAAATAGCTACGCTATAGTTCTAGTGGAGGGAAACAGCTTTTGCAACATTGACTACGGAGTTGCAGTAAGTTCCACAAACTCAAATGTGCTCTTTGCTCTCCCTTCTTACAACAGCGTCGCACCGCTTCTAGCAGCTAGCGGCGCAGCTTGCCTAGGTATAGCCAATAACTACACATGAAGTTGGATTCGATTGCATATAATATACATTCTGAGCATTAGGTTTTCTGGCAAGGAGATGGAACCTAAAATTTGCAAATTTTCATGCTAAATGGATAATGCGCACAAGCAACAAAGAATGGAGCAAAAAGCAAAAATTACTTATAGATGAGATATATAGAGCAAATCGTCGCCTTAAAATCAGGCCGGCGCAATAGTTTATTGCAATGGGTTAAAATGATTGGCTTAAATGTAGGAGGTTTGAACTTGAAGTTAAGATATTGGAGGGAGCAACCCAATTTATAAATATCTAAAGGTTCTGATGCTTGTTATGGTGTTTTCACAGAGGCCAGTGCTGAGCATGCAAAACAGCGCGGTATTGGAGGAAGATTTCAACAAGCTTAGCGTGCAGGCCACAGCATTGCTAACCGAACTAGAAAGGATAGACCCGACAAGAGAGGCAATCAGGGCGTATGACTTTGCAAGGGAAAGCCATGGCGGGCAGGTAAGAAAGGATTCATTAACCCCTTATATAATACACCCGACAAGGGTGTGCCTTTCACTGATAAGGGAATTTGGAGTAATAGACAGAGATGTCATTATCGCGGCGCTGCTTCATGATACAATCGAGGATTGTTTTGTAACAGAAGAGCAAATTGCAAGGCTGTTCGGAAAAAGGGCGGCATCAATGGTTGCATCTCTTTCAACAAACCTTTTCAGCTGTGATGAACAGTATTTTGACAACATAAAAAACTCATGCATGGAAGTAAAGGCGATAAAAATAGCTGATAGGATTGACAATCTTAGATCTCTTGCGAGCGGAACAAGCAGAACAAAGGAGAGCGTGCTTGAATATGTGGGCGAAAGCAGGGACCACATCCTTCAATTCGCAGAACAGGCGCCAGAAGAAATAAGAAGGCAGTTCCTTGAACTGCTCGCATATCTTGGGGATTAGGCTAGGCTGCTCTTCTTTTCCTTGCCCGCTGCGTCCTTCCCCTAAGCTCTGATGCAAGCCTGGATGATGCAGGACTTTTTATTCCCCTGTACTTTCCTTTATAAGGTTCTGTCCGCCTTGATAGCCGCATTAGTTCAAGAGAGCAGAACCTCAATCCAGGATATACCATTATTGCTCTCTTGCCGTGGTTTGCAAGCTCGAGCGTTATGTTTCCCTCAAATCCCGGATCTATTCTTGGCGCTATCTCTACCATTATGCCAAATCTTGCAAGGCTCGATCTTCCTCCAAGATGCCCTACAAGATCATTTGGTATTCTTACATATTCTTTTGTCATCGCCCTTACAAGCTCTTGCGGGTATAGTATGAACGCCTCTCCGTCCTTTCTTTCCAATGGCCTTACCTGCCTGTCTTTTACATCCTGCATTAAATCTATGACAGGCTCATCATCAGTGACATCGATTTCAAACTTGTTTCCAAGCCTTAGATCTACAGAGCACTCTTTCACAGAATCTTCGGAGAACGGCCTTATGACAAGCCTTCCAGAATGAACATATTCTAGGATGTCTTCCCTTGCTAATTCAACCATATTTTCACCATTATCGAAGTTCAATTCTTGAGGTGCAGGGTTCTTTTACAACCGTCTTTTCATCAGTCTCGTCTTCCATATCTGCGTAGCGCAAGAATAATATAAATGCAACAAGCAACACTGTTGCTTGCGGAAGAGTTGTAATTCCCTCTGAAACATACCATCTAATATGCTCATCGTTTCTCTGGGATAGTTTTGCTGTACCATCCACTGTAAATGAAACGCCATCATCCTTATAGTCTATCTCTAAAATAGATGGACCTTCATTTTTGTCGGAGTGCTGGCATACCATTTTTTTCAATAGATCTTCATAGAAACCCATAAACCCCGGCGTCCTAAATCTCCTTGCAGGGTTTGGCTTATCTGTGTCTATTATTCTACCTATTATTCTACCTATTATTCTATATCCATCTTCTGTTTTTTCTATACATGGGATAAAAGATCCGAGTGATTTCAGTCCTATCTCATTGCTTGAACTGCCATAGTAAGGGTAAGGCCCAAGGCTTTCTCTTGGAGGGCTTATACTGTAAAGGCTCCTTCCTTTACCAACTTGTATTGTCCTTCCATTTCTTTCAAGGATCTCTATAGGGCGCTCTAATTCAGATTTGTAAAAATTATTCTCAAGTGGATTTTCAAACGTACCGATTGCTGTATAGTACCTTCTGAGATATGAAGAAAGTGCTATGAAAAGAATTGATGCCTGCGCAAAGTAATCTATATTATGATCACTTATACCTTCTCCTCCGTAGAAGTAACCTATACCGCATGCATCTCCATCAGTATCAAATGTCGGTCCTATTTCTCCCCAACTTATTGTAAGATAGTTCGGCCATTCAACCTTTTCCTTTGAAAATATTGCTTCTATGTCATCTTCTACTGCCCTCCTGAAAAGTCTGTCATTGTGTATTCTTTCTGCATATTTCCTGTGTAGTTTAGGCGGCATATCTGCACCAACCCCATATCTGCCTTGATCTCCTATTATCTTAGGCAGCAATAACCACATATCAGATATCGCTTCTTCTACATCATTGCTTACCTGAAGTTTTCTTGATGCGGTTGCCACAAGCTCACTCAGATTGCTGAGTCCGATATAATATTTATAGCTTTGCGGAAGAGACACATTTAAATTCTTTAATATGCATTTATCTGCATCGTAAATCAACATAGTAGCTATGGTGCGAGTGGTTAATTGGACAAGACAACGAAAGTGCTTATT
>JASHUQ010000002.1 GCA_030039935.1 Microcaldota archaeon | reverse complement strand
CAGATACTATATACAAGAATAACTGATGAAGATGAGAGAATGCTGAAGAACGAGCTGCAGCACCTTCTCAACGACTCGGAAAAAGAGCTCTTGCTAAGGATATCAGAAATAAAGAAAAACTCGAGATAAGACACGTTTTTTCTTGATTTATCAAAAACCTAAAAACCCAACAATACATATAAATATGTGGGAATATTAATAACGTGGTATAGGTGAAGCAAATGGTGGCTACTTCAGCGCAAGCGCCAACAACACAAGGACAACCGGTTACACTTGAAGAGGTAGAGCGCGTAAGATCTTTAAGAAGAGAGTCTTATGCGGTAGGAGCAACAGAAATTGTTGTTGGAGCAGTACTAAAAGGCGCAGCGATTTTTGAATATAATCAAAAAGGGACAGAGACGAGTTCTGTAACAAGTCAGATGGCACTTCAAGTAAACGGAGGTTCTGTAACAGCAAATGGGATAACGTATGCACTTGTTTCAGGACCTGGAAGCAACCAGGCAACTCTCAACATAACATGCGCCAACGGGCAGCAGGCACAGGTTCCATTCAACCTTGGGGCTCTTGCACCGCAGACAGTAAATGCGTGCGGCCAGACAATAACTTTTGATCCTACAAAATATTATTCCACTACAGAAATACTCAATGGAAAGCTTACAAATGTGGTAACACAGGCTATAGTAACGCATCCTGAATGGACAAAGGAAGTGCTTCCATTTGTTGCCATTGCGATAGCTGCAGGGATCGCAACAATACTTATTACCTATTTTAGAGGAAATAATGCTGAAGAGGAACTTCTTAGAAAGGGAGTGCAACAGCCCGTTCCTCCAAGCGGTGCAACCTCAATGCCAGCAGAAAGCGGTGCGCCAGGGCCAGTTGCAACATCAGCGCCAGTGAGTGCACAGGCCAGTGCGCCGGCACCGGCAGCAGCTTCTAGCACTACACAATCACCAGCTGCTACAGCAACAGCTTCAAGCCAGGCACGCAGGAGAAGGAGAAGTGCA
The DNA here is from genome assembly GCA_030039935.1 of Microcaldota archaeon. Taxonomy (GTDB): domain Archaea; phylum Micrarchaeota; class Micrarchaeia; order Micrarchaeales; family Micrarchaeaceae; genus JAJZAB01. Next base: position 2,540 of record JASHUQ010000002.1, on the reverse strand, counting down.
AGCAGAAAACAACCAATAGAAGTTCATGTTCACATAAACGCAAAAGATCCGAGCACTGTGGGGGTAGACCATGTGCATGTTGGCAGTGAACAAGGAAGCAAGTAATATTAACATAGGTTATCAATATGAAAGACTTTGGAAATTCGATACTGAAGATGGCAATGCTCGCATCTGTTCTTGCAGCGTTTGCATTTTTCATTAGCTCCATACATGTAAACGCACAAAATGCGACAATAAACTCTACAAGCCTTTCTGTTATAGAAGCGCCGACATCATCGTTAAGTGCGTATCTCATAACAAACCTTACAGGATCAAATGAGATAACATCAACATCCCAAAACAACATGAGGGTTTTTCTAGGGCAGAATGTTCTCGTTACAGTAAACCCAAGCGGAGGAACTCTTCCATACACATATCAATGGTATCTGAACTCCAATCCTGTTGGAACAAATTTCCAGGCGTTTGATTTCCTATCAAATTCATCCGCACTTTCGACTGGCACAAGCACACTAACAGCGGTTGTTACAGACAGCGAAAGTCCGAGCGCAACATTTAGCGTAAATGTTCTTATTACAGTAATTCCGCTACCGACAATAACATTCTCAAAGGGCTCTGCCACAAACTCGATAAAAGTAACGGCAACGCTTCCATCAAGCGCAGGCACATCAGGATCAGTGTTTAATTACTCATATGATTTCTATTTTACAAACAACTATGCGTGCACAGGGCTGTTGACTCCATCACATGGGAAGAGCACTGGTTCTGGAAGCAGCAATTCAATTTTGTACACACCCAGCATACCTCCTTATAACGGCAACTGCGTATTGAATGTAACTGTCAATGAGACACATAATGGGAATGACTTCTCAAACAACTATGTCTCTGGAAATGGAACGGCATATTCCCAAGTTATAAACTTTACAAAACCATTTAATGTTTCAATAAATCCGAACGTATCGCATATATCTATAGGATCTAATGTATTGCTGACAGCAAATGCTCAAGGAGGAATTCCATCATACACATACCAATGGAAAGAGGGAGCAAACACCTTATCCACAAGCGATGCATTCGACTTTTCTGGGACAAGCGCAAACATAGGAATAAACCTGGTAAATGTTATAGTAACAGATTCTTATGGAACAACGACAACGAATTCTGCATTAGTGTATGTAAGCAATCCGAACTTCAAGCTCAGCAACGATATAGTAAGTCCTGAAATAGCAAACAAAGGGCAATATGTGCAGGTAACATCACAGGAAAGTGGCGGCACATCTCCATTTAACTCTGTACTTTTAATATCAACAAGGATTGGCAACTCGTATTCGCAGGTTCCAAGCAATGATGTTACATGCAATTCTATAAGCAATACTATAGACTGCCAGTTGAACACAAACTCGATATTACCAAATGTGTATGTATTTGAAGTTCAGACAACAGATGCAACAGGGGACATGGCAACATCTCCGGTTAACACAAACGCGAATGGTATACTTACTCTTCTTGGCCCTGTCTCTCTTAATGTTACTCCTCTTACATCATATATAACAGCAAATTCAGCAACGCCAGCAACCCTCATCGCGGCAATACTAAACAACACAGGATCTGTTTCATATTCATATCAATGGTACAATGATACAACAGGCACAGGAATACCAGTAAACTCTGCAACTACCAACACATTGAAAGTATATGGAGAAACTATTGGCACATTTGTCTATTATGCTGTGGCAACTCCAGCATCAGGAACAGCTCTTGCATCAAACAAGGCAAATGTCATAGTTTCTCAAGTTCCTCCATTACAGGTAAGCATAAGCCCTCCAAGCACGCCAATACAGGAAGGGCAGAACGTTACACTCGTGGCAAGCGCATCTGGAGGAACAACGCCATATTCTTATGTATGGAAGCTTGGAAGCACGACATTTGCATCTACAACAAATACTCTTGTATTCTATGGAAATTCATCGGATATTGGAACAGATGTTGTTAATCTAACTGTGACAGACTCTGCAAACAGAATTGCCACATCACAATCTGTTATCTCTGTTTCATCAACAAGCACAACAACAACTATCGGAAGTTCTGGCGGAGGAGGCGGTGGAGGTGGAGCAGCGCCATCTGGGGGAGGAGGCGGTGGAGGTGGAGCACCTCCAGTTAGCATTGTAAATTCATGCGCATCTGTAACAGACTTTGCAAGCTACCAGCAGGTAAATTTCATACTTGATGGAGAGGCGTTCAACCTTGTTAACAACTTCATAACTCCAACAACAGCAGGAGTAAGCGTCAATGGTGCGCCGTTCACTCTGAGCATTGACAATGCAACGAGCGCAGCATCAGGGAATAGATACAACTTCATGCTCAACCTTACAAACATATCGTATCTTCCGATACAGCACACAATTACTGTGAAGCTTTGCGCTGTATCGCAGAACACTGTGCCAAGGGTTCCGCCATATTCTCTTAACCTGAACCTTACAAGCAATGAGATAATACTCACAACAAGCAACTCAAGCGACTTCCTGGAGCTTATGCTTAATGGA
>JASHUQ010000018.1 GCA_030039935.1 Microcaldota archaeon | reverse complement strand
GGCGCATGCATAATAGCAACAGGCGGATATTCGAGAATTTACAGTTTTACAACAACATCACACTCTGCAACGGGAGACGGCACAGCGCTCGCATATAGGGCATGCCTTCCTTTGAAGGACATGGAATTCATACAGTTCCATCCAACAGCTCTTGTTCCTAACGGAATATTGATAACCGAGGCTGCAAGGGGCGAAGGCGGATATCTACTAAATTCAAATGGCAAAAGGTTCATGGGCAATTATGCAAAATCAGTTATGGAGCTTGCTCCCAGGGACATAGTCTCAAGATCTATAATGACAGAGATAAGCAAAGGCAGGGGAATAATGCAGCAGGGTTCTGGAATAAAGCACGTTTTCCTTGATTTAAGGCATCTTGGAAGAGACAAGCTTGATGAAAGGCTGCCGATGATAAGAGAGATCACTATAAAGAGCCTAAATATAGATCCTGCGGAAGAAATGATACCTGTAAGGCCGGCAACCCACTTCACAATGGGTGGAATCCACACAGATATAGATGGAAATATTGTATCAAGCAACTTGAAAAGCACTGTCAATGGGCTCTGGGCCGCAGGGGAATGCGGCTGCGTCAGTGTCCACGGAGCAAACAGGCTGGGTAGCAACTCGCTCAGCGAATGTGCCGTATGGGGCAGGATAACCGGAATAGCAGCATCAGACTACATAAATAATATCGGTTCAAAGCCAGACAAGGATATTGTAAAGAAACTAGGCGAAAATGCAGAAGAGGAATTGAGCGCTATTATGGATGGAGACGGCAGCGAAGATCCGTACGAGATAAGGGAGGCGCTTCAGAGCACAATGGAAGAGCATATGCATGTATTCAGAAGCGAGAAAGGGATGAAAAAGGCGCAAAAGCAGATTGCAAGTCTCAAGAGCAGATTTGCAAATGTCAGCGTTTATGACAAAAGCAAGATTTTTAATACGAATATGAGAGACGTCCTTGAGATAAGAAACCTTATAGACTTATCAGAAGTTGCAGTACAGTGCGCAATAAGCAGGAAAGAAAGCAGGGGCGCACACTACAGAACTGAATACAGGAAGAGAGACGATAGGAGATGGTTGAAGCATACTATTGCAACATTGGATGAAAATGAGATAAGGATATCGTACATTCCAGTCAAGATAAAGAATTGGAAGCCAAAACCAAGGAAATATTAGTGATGATTTGGACAAGCAGACCTATGACCTAAGAGGAAGCCAATCTCTCTTATCCAGGCTGTTCAGGTTTGACACAGAGGCATATCTTCACATGATTTTTTATAGGATTCTAATATGGTTCTCGTTTATCGCAGCAGGAATCTTCATTCTTGATTATTTTTTCAAAATAAACGCATTATCTCATGCATTTTTCCTTCTCGTATGGATATTTTTCACTCCACAGGTTCTAGAATCGGCAAAAGGATTGTCAGTAATAGGGACAAAGGGGTTTGTTTTTGGATACCTTAACAAATCGTATCTTACAACAGCCGGAAAATACGAAAAGCAAAAGATGAACTCGTTCTACAAAGTTCTCCCATATATAGTTTTTGCCTTGTGGATATCTGGATTTGTTGTACTTTCATTTGAATGGTTAATATGAGGGAATCGATAAAAATAGCACCGCTTTACATTGCGATGATAGGCGTTCCCATACTAATGTTCCTATTCCTTTTGTCTTACGTATTCTTTCCATATGCAAACACGATTTTAATGCCGCTTATAATAGCAGGATTGCTTGTATTCGGGGTTTCAGGAGCTCGCGAGGTTTATCTCCAGAAGCAAAAAGAGACCGGCATAAAACTGAACGGCAATTTGTACGGGAAGACAGTAACACACGGAGGGGTAATCAAAGAGAATGGGGCAAAGCACGTGACAGTAAAAATAAAGAGATTCAACATTGTTACAAGAAAAATAGAACCAAACATTTTCAAGATCGGCGCGGACAAGTTCACAACTGTTCTCGACGCGCTTATCCTTATAAAGGAGAAAAAGGACAAGACCCTGTCAATGAGATACAGCTGCCGTATGGGCATATGCGGGTCATGCGGCATGGTTGTCAATGGCAAGCCAGTTCTTGCATGCGAGACCAATGTATTGAAAAATGCAAAGAACGACGAGATAGAAGTGGCTCCAATGCAGGGCAACCCAATACTAAAAGACCTCGTTGATGATTTTGACGACTTCTTCGAGAAACATCAATCCATAAACCCATACCTATACAGGAAAAACAAAAACGAGCAGTACGCTGCCAAAGAGGAATTCAGGCAGACACAAGAGGAAATAGAGAGGTTCCTGCCCTATTCATACTGCATAATGTGCGGCCTTTGCATGGATGCATGCCCTATAGTAAATACGAATCCAAGTTTCATAGGGCCGCAAGCGCTGTCACAGGTTTACAGGTACAAATCTGATACGAGAGACCAAAAGGAAAACAGGATAGAGAATGTTGATGTCCTAGAAGGAATATGGAGTTGTGAATTTGCTGGTGCATGCTCAAAAGTTTGCCCAAAAGGAGTAGATCCCGCAACGGCAATACAGCTATTGAAATCAGATGCAATGAAAAATATAATTAAAAAGGACGAATGAGGTATGGTTTTATGAAGTATAGGAGCGAATCAGATATTATAGGGAAGGTAAGCATTCCTAGTGATTCCTATTATGGCATAGAAACACAAAGGGCGATAAATAATTTTCAGATATCAGGCATAAGAGTAGACAAGGATTTCATATTGTCTTATGCCATGATAAAGAAGGCTGCGGCGATCACAAATATGAAAACAGGCTCGCTAGACAAAAATGTAGGTAACGCAATACTTAAGGCATGCAACGATGTGCTGGCTGGAAAACTCTTTGATCAATTTTCTATAGATGTGTTCCAGGCTGGTGCAGGAACCAATACAAACATGAACCTAAACGAGGTAATAGCCAACAGAGCGATATTCTATCTAAGGGGAAAAAGGGGGAACTACAAGCTTGTGCACCCAAATGACCATGTAAACATGTCGCAATCAACAAACGACACATTTCACACAGCAATTCATATCTCAACATATATTTCGATAAGCAAGAATCTTATCCCTGCATTGAAAACGCTTGAAAAGAGTCTTAATGCAAAGTCAAAGCAGTTTTCAAACATAGTAAAACTGGGAAGAACGCACATCCAGGATGCGGTTCCTATGAGGCTTGGCCAGGAATTCTCCGGTTACTATGGTTCTATAGCAAAAGTAAGAGAAAACATAGAAAAGGCATCAAAAGCGCTCTTGGAAATACCTATGGGAGGAACTGCCATCGGGACTGGAATTAATGCACCGCTGCCATACCAGAGAAACATAGTCAAAGAGATAAACAGAATAACAAATATACATTTCATAGAGGCAAAAAACAAATTCAAGATAATGCAGAACCAAAACGAGGAAATACAGGTAAGCGATTCAATAAAAGATGCGGCAATAGCAATAAACAAAATAGCAAATGACCTGCGTCTTCTTACCTCTGGCCCAAGAGCAGGAATTGGCGAAATTTCACTACCAGAGATGCAGCCCGGGTCATCAATAATGCCTGGCAAGGTCAATCCAAGCATAGCTGAGATGATGAATATGGTGTGCTACCAGGTAATAGGATCAAACCACACAATAGAGCAGGCGGCAGAGGGAGGCCAGCTGGAACTAAACGTTTTCATGCCGCTCATAGCTTTCAATCTTCTCTTTTCTATTAGGATATTCTCAAATGCGATAAGAACTTTCTCCGACAAGTGCATATCTGGGATAAAGGCTAATAAGAAGGCAATAGAGGAGCATGTAAGCTCTGACCCAGAGCTTGTTACGGCTCTTGCTCCATATATAGGCTATGCAAAAGCTTCAAAGATAGCAAGGGTTGCTCTTAAGCAGAACAAAACCATAATGCAGGTATGCCTTGAAATGGGGATACTCGACAAGAAAAGGCTCGAAAAAATACTCAATCCAAGAAACCTTGTCTGACATAAAAAGGTATAAAAACCGATATGTAAATGCAGAGAGAATGCAAATATCTTTATATTTCTTTATGAAAGATAACTAGTGCTATTCGCTGTGGTTATATGTTTGACATAAAGATAGAAGATGCCCGATATTGGAAGAACTGCGTAGAATCGATAGTAAACCTTGTTGATGAGGGATCTTTCAATATATCAAAAGAGGGTATATCCCTTAAGGCAATGGACCCATCTGGAATCAGCATGATAAGCTTCTTCATGCCAAGCAAGGTGTTCTCTAAATTTGATGTTGAGAAACAGGCATCAATAGGATTGAACCTGGAGAACCTGGCAAAGATTCTCTCTAGTTCTAGGAACAATGAACAGCTTGTAATGAAGGATTCTAACAACAAGCTCATGATAGAGTTCATAGGCGAGAATTCAAGAAGAAGATACAGGCTGCCCATGATAGATGTAAAGAAAGAGGCGGAAAAGGAGCCAAAGATAGAGTTCGAATCGCAGATAGAGGTAAAAAGCGACCCGTTCAAGGAGGTTCTCAAGGATGCAACATCTCTTTCCTCTTATGTGGGCTTCAAGGCGGAGAAGGACGCGTTCAAGATAATAGCAAAGGGCGATGCTGGAGAGCTTGAAGAGGAGCATGCTGGAAATACCGATTTCATAAAGAAGCTAAGCGTGTCTAAGGCGGCTACTGCAATGTTCAACCTAGAATACCTTGACAGGATAGTCAGAGCATGTCCATCTGGGAATACAATACAACTGTCGCTCAAGAGCGAGGAGCCAATAAGGGTTGATTACAAGATAGGCGAGGCAACAGTAGCATATTACCTTGCGCCTTACATGATGGAAAGCTGATGTCATTTTTAACTAATCAATAAAAATCTATTCTTGCATAAGTAATTGATTCAATGAAATTCCTTGTGTTCATATCCCCAAGAGACTTCAGAGACGAATCCTTATCCACAATCAAAATGTTCTTTGATAGGTGGAACGTGAAATATCATCTCACAAGCTATAGCACAAAGGATTGTGTTGGCCAGCATGGCGCAACATACAAGCTTGATATCAACACAAATAAGGTAGATGCATCAGAATATGATGGAATAATACTTGTAGATGGAAGGGGCGTTGAGTCGTACAAGCTTTATGAATTCAGGCCTCTACTTGACCTTATCCTCAGGTTCAACAATGACAAGAGGTACATAGGGGCAATAGGGAACGCGATAGCAATACTTGCAAGGGCGAGCGTACTCAAGAACAAGAAGGTTTCCATGCCAAACGACAAAAACGCTGTTAATACAATAACGCTATTCCATGGAATTCCATCTGATGAAGAAATAGAAATAAGCGAAAACATAATAACTATTAGCGGAGTAAGCTCTATCGCAGAACCAATACAAAAAGTCCTCGAATATATTGGAGTTAAATAAAGAGCTTTAAAGCCAATCATCCAATTAAAACCATGCAATTTGATGTCAAAGTAAAAGACGCAGTCAAGTCATTCGGCAACCTGAAAGCTGTAAACAAATTAAGCTTTGACTCTGTTCCTGGCGTAAACATAATATTAGGACCTAATGGAGCAGGAAAAAGCACGCTCCTTCGCTGCATAGATGGGCTTTACAGGCTTGACAACGGGTCGCTTAAAGTAATGGGTGTAGATCCATACACAGATAATGGAATAAGAACGAGAATGTCATACTTATCTGACAACTATGCGCTGTACGATTATCTTGATGTGAAGAGCAACCTGAAGTTCTTTGGAAGGCTTTATAAGATGAACGATAGGAATACCATCGAGAGATCGAGAGAGATACTAAAAAAGCTGAACGCGCTGGAGTACTTTGACAAAAAGGTTTATGAATTAAGCAGGGGCACAAAGCAGAAGATAGCACTGTGCAGAGCGCTTCTCAACAAGCCAGACATTCTGCTTTTGGACGAGCCTACAGCATTTCTAGATGCAAACTCATCGGAAAGCATAAGAAAACTGCTTCAAGAATTCAGTGAGGAAAAAAAGACGATAATATGGGTAACTCAAAAGCTCGATGAGGTTACAAGGTTCAATTGCAGAGTCGCTGTAATAAACAAAGGCAATATAATAAAAGACTCAACAACTTCTGGGCTGTACTCAACGATACTTAGGAATTCGTTTGTCAATATAAGGCTGGCAAGCCCAATTAAGCACGAAATCGCAAAAAGGATTCCTGGATTCTATTCCTCGAACAGCAGAGAACCAAATGCTATAAAAATAAAAATAAGAAAATACAGCGACATAAACAAGGCGCTTGATTACCTGATAGATAAAAAGGCGTTTGTTGTGAGCGTTGATTACATAGAGCCGCTTATTGAAACATTATCTTGGCGAAACAATGGAGTTTGAGAAATCTTATGCAATAGCTGTAAAGGACATGAAGGAGGTATTCAGCAGTATATCGATCTATGGGCCAATGATAGGAGTTCCAATATTCTTCTCCATACTTCTTCCAATACTGACCTTCTATGTAACAATATACGCAGCGCCAGCAATAGTGGCAAGGATAACACAGCTTAACATAATACCCAGCGGGCTTTCAGGATTCGGAAACATTAGTTTTATGACATATTTCTCTGTAAGCATAATGGGACCAATATTCCTTACAATGCCGATACTTACAGCTACTGTGATAGCTGCGGATAGTTTCGCCGGGGAAAAGGAAAGGAAGACATCCGAAGCGCTTCTTGCAACCCCAGTAAGAATATCAGAATTGCTCTATGGAAAAATACTCGCCTCTTTTATTCCTACAATTTTCTTAACTTTGGGAGTTTTTGCAATATACGGCGGAATAACAGACGCGCTTTCCCTGAACGCATTTGGGTCAATAATCCTACCGACAATTCCGTGGCTTATGATGATTGCGGTGTCACCGTTCCTCGCCATAGCTGGAATAGGAGTAGTTGTTCTTATTTCATCTCATGTAAGAGGGATAAAGGAGTCGCAGCAGATAAGCACTCTACTTATACTTCCAGTCCTTGTGATGCCGTTCATATCTGTATTGGGAATAGCTGCATTGTCATTCGCCTTCCTGCTGCATTTAATAATATTTCTTGCAATAATTGATGTCGTAATAATATATGTTGGGGTAAAGAGTTTTAGAAAGGAGTCAATACTTTAGTGTTTTTATGGGAGTAACTTACAATATAGTAATTGCAATTGCAGAGTTAATATACGCATTTTTGATATCAGTAATACCAAACTTCCTTGTCCAGAAAAGGACTTTATCAAGAGATAACGCAAGGAAAATAGTGCATATCTTTATGGGGGGGCTAATTGTATTCTGGTTTTTGTATACTGCGCCATATGGTAGATACTTGTTTCTCATAACTCCATTGGTTTTGATCGCTATACTGCTTTCAAATATATTTGGAAATGGAATGCACAAAAATACAATAAGAGGATTTACAAGAGGAAACAGATTAAAAGAGGCGCTTTACGGGCCCCTTATATTCTTCCTTATCTTTATATTTGTAACTATCGTTGCGTACAGAACATTTGGCGGAACCGCAGCATTATGTGCAATGGTATTCGGAGACGGTATCGCCCCATTCATAGGAAAGTACTCCATGAAGAAGTACATGAGCGGAAGAAAAAGCATAGAGGGTAGTGTATCTGTTTTTATAGGAAGTATTCTTAGCATGTTCATTTTCTTTAGGGTGTTTTTTTCAGGTGCACAAAGCGGTGTATTCATTATAGCAATAGTTGCATCAATTGTAGCAGCAATAGTGGAAGGATTGACGCCGCGCGATTATGACAATCTAACTGTTCCTTTGTTTGTCCTGCTAGTATTTGCAATATGATTGCATTGATGGCATATAAGTTTGGTAAAGAAGATAAGACCAAGATATAAATAGGTTTTAGTTGAGTTGTAAGCGGGGTGTAGTGGTGGCCGGTACGAGCGTTTTACAAGCTAGAGTTGGGTTTGAGCGTTCGGTAATAGAATCACCAGTGTTTGGCGGTCAGGTAATCGGCGGTAAAGCAACACCAAATAGTTCATCAGAACATGCAGTGTTGCGCATACCAATGGAGGGTTATACTTCTGAACCAACTCCAAACGGCCCGCAAATGGCAATCCTTTCTGGTGATAACGGAGAGCTAAAGCTAGAGCCTGCAACCAACATTGCTGCAACTGAGATGAGCCGTATTAGAAAAATGTTTAAAAGCGGCGACCTGGAGTCAATGGAAGAATACGTAAAAGAAATGGGCAAAGAGGCAAATGAAATTATACTACAAAAGCTGGATCATATGCGGCTTGTAAGGCGAGATGAACACACTGCAAATGGGGGAGGACGTTATCTACGCAGACTAGATGAATTTACAGACAGCTGATTTTAAATAAACAGAAGAAAGAATAGCGCTATGGAATACAAGTATCTTGGCAATACTAAAGAGAAGGTTCCAGTTTTGGGCGTAGGAACGTGGAAGATGCTAGGTAACGAAAAGAATGACATAGATACGATAAGATATGCAATAGGAAGAGGAATGGCCCTTGTTGATACAGCAGAGATGTATGGAAATGAAATCATGGTGGGGCAAGCAATAAGAGGATTCGAAAATGTTTTCATAGCTACAAAAGTTGCACCGCACAATTTCAGATACAATGATGTAATAAACGCTTGCAACCAAAGCCTCAAAAAACTCGGAGTAAAGCAGATCGATTTGTACCAACTGCACTGGCCGAACCATAGTGTTCCAATAAAGGAGACAATGGGCGCACTGGAGCAGCTGAAGAAAGACGGAAAGATAAGGCATATCGGAGTTAGCAATTTCGATGTAAGAGAATTTGAAGAGGCACAGGCATCGATGAAGAACTCAGAAATTGTGTCAAATCAGGTTGAATACAGCATACTGACAAGAGATGTGGAGAAAGACATGATTGAATATTCAAGAAAGAACAATATAACACTAATTGCTTATAGCCCATTGGCAAGCGGCGCGCTGTTTTCAGCGAAATATCAAAATTTGGCGATCATGCTATCAAGTATCGGCAAAAAGCATGGCAAGACAATGGCGCAAGTAGCGCTAAACTGGCTTATAATAAACGAGCACGTCATTGCGATACCAAAAGCGAGCAGCAAGGCGCATGTAGATGAAAACATGGATGCTATCGGATGGAAGCTTACCAAAAGTGAGATATCTGAAATAGATCATTTTTTATCTAATATAAGGAAGAGGCCACTTTCTTCCATATTCACGCCAATCATCAAGCGCAATGGCTTCTGGTCAAAATACGTGATGAAGAGAAATGAAAAGGCAAGCCAGAAACAAAACAAATAAAACGCTTTATGCTAAATTAAGATTGATTAAATGGCAGAGTTTGTTGCTGTTGCAAAACTGAACCAAGTTGAAGAAGGAAAAGGCATCAAGGTTGAGGCAAAAGGCCACGACATAGCGCTGTTCAAGAAAGACGGCAAGGTGTATGCAATACAGCAGCACTGTGCGCATCACGGAGGCCCACTGTCCGATGGTAGCTTAGAGGGATTTATTGTAACATGCCCATGGCACGGCATGACGTATGATATAAGGACGGGAAAGGCTGCTCCAGAAGCATGGGACCATGAATATGAAGAGAAAACCTACAAAGTAAAGATAGAGGGCAATGAGATTAAGGTAGAAATTCCATAATTTGTGATAATAAGTGATTATATGGGAGACGTAGCAAAAATAGTCGAATATGTGAGCACATCGAGCAAGAGCTTTGATGACGCAATCAGAAAAGCGGTAGAGAGGTTTGCGAAATCAGAAAGAGATGTTAGGGGAGTTGACATAATAAAAATGACTGCAAAGATTGCAAACGGCAAGGTATCAGAATACAGAGTTAATATGAAGCTTTCTGAAGAGGCGTAATTAAAAATTATAAATATTTACCTGCAAACACTATCTTTACTATCGATGTTATTGCAAAAAGCGCCAATCCACCGAAAAACACCTCTTTTGATATAAAAACTGCATTACCTCTTTTTCCCAGTGCGCCCAAGAGATCGATAATGTTTGATAAATTCAGGGTGATCAAGCTTACAACCATACCAAAATCTACAACAAACGAAATTAATCCCAGCATCTTATCACATTTATGTTATTGTTAAGAGATCTTAGTTGAATAATGGAGTTGTTCTTGTAACAGCTATTCAGTGCATAATCTAGCTTATACAATTCCCTCCAATTCATTATGATTATATTAGAATTTTTTGTATATTCGGAAATATTATCCAAGTCAACTAACTTATTAAATTTTATTAAATCTTTTTTATTTTTACCTATTCTATAATTTTTATCATAAACCCATCTCTTCTTTACAACTTCAAACACCTTCGTCATTCTATCAAGATTTTCATTTTTATTAGCATAATTACTAGCACCTAAGTCATCAATATTGTAATGTATGTAAATCACACTGCCTAATGTTTTTAAATCAGAAAAAGCTAGCATAATCAAGAATATATCTGCACCAAAGATCGCTATAACAAGATTTGAGAAGTATCTTATATTAGAAAATAAAAGAAATAATGCACAGATAGAAAGAACGGCAATTATCATGTAACTATATATCAATTTCATTTTCAGCACTCCACGAATTTACTATTACATTTGCAGTTTCTTCACTTACTTCAAATTCCCCTTTTAGCACCTTTTCAATATCATGTCCATTTTTTGACAAGGAATTTAATATTGCAAACGAAAAATGCTTGAAGCATTCCAAGCTTTTCTCCAGTTCGTTTCTTGAATTTAGAATGCCAATCATATTACGCGACAATGTTTCGTTTGATTTGCTCAGGCTTTCATTTATCTCCGCCAATCTTTCTTGGTTAGCCTCAATTTTCGAACTTGCATACATGTGCTTTGTTATGTCCTTTAGAATTTCCATTATTTGTTTATAGAACGAATACGCCGATATATCGTAAAATTCGCTCAAAATCCCAATTAGCGATAAAAATTTTATAATATTGGTAGCTCTTGTCTTAAGATCTAATAAAATTGAATATGACGAAAATACAATCTCATCACTCGTAAGGCTTAATGTTTGTTTTGAGCCATCATTTCCTAATACAACACATTTGAGCTTCTGTCCATTGCCAACAAAAGTAACTCTACCTATACCATCCAGTACATTTGCGACATCTGAAATAGCTGCTTTTATTTTGGCATCAATGCTGATATGCATGCATATTTCATTACTAGATTTTTGGTTTGGAATGCCAGGCAAGTTTATCAACCGTCAAATGATCATAGGTTTTTGCTATTGCAAAATCTTGAATTCCGATGGACCTACAAAAGAATATTACTCTAGATCGATCGATTCCAATTTTTGTAAGCATAAGAATCATAGACCTTAAATCAGCTTTTCTTTCATTTTCATCAAAAAACTGCAATAACTGCATATGTACATCCATAGCAAGCCCCAGCTTGCCAATCGATTCTACTAGTTTGTTTCTAGGCACTTTGGTTATCATTTCACCATCTTTTATAAAATAATTCTCAAATGAGAATCCATCTATTTTATCTATTACGAATCTCTTCCGTATTCCACCATCCTTAAAAGAGAGAGACACAAAGCAACTGCCACGTTTCAGGTTTTGCACAATACTAGAAACTTGATCATCTACAATCCCAGAGGCCATTAGAGAGTTTAGGTTGTCTTGCCCTTGTGTTCTAAAAACAATATTGCAAGCCGCATTTGCCAATACCTCATTATTCACATCCTTTACAAGTTGTGTGGCAGTTATTATAGAGAAGCCATACTTTCTGGCTTCCCTGAACAGCCTTCCAATACTATTATTGACGCTCAGGAGTTTCCAAGCTTCATCTACTACTACCATATTCTTTATCTTTTGATCTGGTTTTAGACTATGCATTAATTCTAAAAGCTGTTCTATTACGATGGCCGCCACATTGTACTTATCTTGTTCGCTAACTAGCCCGGATAGTTCTATAGAGGCAACTTTAGAAACCAAGTCATCAACGCTTGGTAAACAATTGGTTGATGTAACCTTGAAAATCTTGCCATCAAGGAAAGATACTATATCATCGTATTCTGCGTTCCAATCTATAAGAAGTACATTAAATGAT
>JASHUQ010000017.1 GCA_030039935.1 Microcaldota archaeon | reverse complement strand
AACAGGGATTCGCACCCGAACTGCGCTTCTATGGTACACGTGTTGTTTATGGTGCCTGTCCTGTTGAACACCTTGAAAAACGTGAATACCCCTATCACAACTATTATGATAACTATCGCCCAGCCATACGTGGCAAGGTATTCCAAAGCCTGCTGCGATCTTATTTTCATCAAACAACCCTCATTTCAGTGTTGCAACTATCCCGTCTATTATTCCATTGACGCCTACTCCTCCTGTCGCCCTCGCCACAATCCTGTGGCCCAATACAGGCTTTGCAAGGAATTTCACATCATCAATAGATATGCTGTCTCGCCCTTCTACAAGCGCCTTTGCCTTGGCCCCCTTCATGAAGCTTATGTCTGCCCTCGGGCTTCCGCCCATGACAACATGCATGTCAGCTCTTGTTGCGCTTACGATTTTTGTTATATATGAAAGAACGGTGTCGTCCATTTTTATGCTGTCCACCATGCTCTGCATGTCTATTATGTCCTTCTTTGTCAAAACCTGGTTGATTCTCACATCGCTCTCCTTTTCTTTTATCCTCAGCATCTGCTCTTCCTCTTTTATTGATGGATATCCAACATCTACCTTGAAAATGAACCTGTCAGAAAGCACTTTTGGAAGAGATGTGGTTCCCTCTATGTTAAGCGGATTCTGCGTAGCCATTGTTATGAATGGATTCTCCAGCTGCGCTGTTGTCCCGCCCACGCTCACCTGCCTTTCTTCAAGGGCCTCGAGAAGCGATGTTGTCACCTTTGGCTCTATCCTGTTTATCTCATCTATAAGCAAAACATTTGAGAAAATAGGCCCCTTTTTGAATTCTACATTGTTTTCATCGTCATTGTAGGTGTATCCGACAATGTCGCCTATTTCCACGTCTGGCATTCCCTGCACTCTTCCGAAAGAGCCCCCTATGGCTGTTGCCATGGACTTTGATATTGTTGTCTTTGCAACTCCTGGAACCCCTTCCAGAAGGACATGGCCGTTCGCTATAAGCGCGGTGAAGATCAGCTTTATCACATCCTCTTTCCCTGCGACCCTCTTCCTCATCTCGTTCAGCACGTTTTGGTATGCGGTTTTTGGCTCCACTCGAAAACCTTATATATTCATAAGCAAGAATATATCATTACTTGAATAGGAAATACTTTATAGATTACATATAGGGGGTAATATGATAGGAAAAGCGGCAAAGAACAATGGAAATGCTTCTCTGAGCGAGGTCTTGGACATACTGGAAAGCAGGAAAAAGGAAAAAGAGCTGACATACGAACAGCAAATTGCGCTCGAGCACGCCACAAAGTTCGCCGCACAGAAGAGCCACGAGCAGAAGATAAAGAAAACTTTGGAGGAACTGGGATTGCTTAGCAATCACACAATACTGACATTGCTTAACACAATGCCAAAGAACGTGATGCTTTTGAAGCAGATACTTGCGAATGAGAAGAAGACATTCAATGAAGAGGAAATAAAGAAGATACTTTCTATAATAAATCCGAAGTAGGTTGGAATGGGGAAAATGTGGTTTTATGCTACAGGAAGAGAGAAGGGAAGAATACGCTTATGTTCTGGACTTCATGGCGAGCGGCAAGTCTTTCTCTACAAAGAATGAGCCTGTTGCACAGCTAATAGGAGAAGAGTGGTTCACCATTCTTGAGGTTACGCCAAAGCCCGGGACAACGATGTCGCTCGGAGAAAGGGTATATATAGGAAAAGCAGAAAGGGACAAGGTTGCTCTCATCAAGTCAAGGATAGGCTACAGCGAGCTTACGCAAACAGCGAAGAACGAGCTTCACAGGGTAATCAGCAATATAGTCAAGGTGAATGAGAAGAGGTTTGTTGATGTGTTCAACAACGCAGGCTCACTGAACATACGGCAGCATTCATTGGAGCTTCTTCCAGGAATAGGAAAAAAGCACCTAGAGGCGATAATAAAGGCAAGGAATGAGAAGAGGTTCGAGAGCTTCGAGGACATAACAAACAGGGTATCTCTTCTGCAAGAGCCATCAAAGCTGATTACAGAGAGGATAATGAGGGAACTGCAGGGCAGTGAAAGATTCTACATGTTCACAAAGCCATATGTAAAAAGGGAGCACAGATACTGAAGCGAAATCCTTATAAATATTAGTTATTTATCTCTATTGATGAGAGTATGGCTAAGGGTGAAAAAGCTAAGGCTAAGGCAAAACCAAAGGCCAGTAGGCCTAAGAACGATTCTTTAGTAACATGGAAGATTGAGTGGTTCCCTGCGACATTGTCGCAGAACAAGATGTACACAGACAAGCTTGTGAACATCCTCGATAAAAGAATAAGAAGAACCCCTCTTCTCTATGCAACATACAACCATGGAAGGCTTGCTTCCATAGGCCAGTCAGATCAAGGAATATCAAAGCTCAAGGGCC
This sequence comes from Microcaldota archaeon, assembly GCA_030039935.1. GTDB lineage: Archaea > Micrarchaeota > Micrarchaeia > Micrarchaeales > Micrarchaeaceae > JAJZAB01. The sequence goes on along the minus strand of JASHUQ010000017.1, from coordinate 3,065 downwards.
AGATTATAGCAAACAAAAATAGGGCATCGTTCGACAGGTTTGCAATATACACGCTTGCAAAGAGAAGGCAGCTAAACGACCTTGAGGCGCTGGCAACGCACATTGCATGGCCGCAGAAAAGCTCGGGAAAAAACTTTGTTAGGGCCAAGAACCTCGGAGACCATGTAAGAAAGGATGTGAGGGCATGGTCGAGCGGAGAGGCAAGGAAGATAAACAGAACATTAAGGCCTCTTGAAAGAAGGTATGCAAGGTCTATGAAGAGCTTTGACAAGAAAGAGACGAGAATAAGGAAGACTTATCTTAAGAGAATAGACAAGGCGAAGGACAAGAACAGGCAAAGGCACTTGAGAGCAGAGAGAGACAGGAAACTGAAGGTAATAAGCAACCAGAGGAAGAGGCTTCAGCCTTGGAGAAACGCGATAAACTCTTGGAATGCAAAGCTCAAGGTGTTCCAGAACACAAAGATATAGAGAGCAATCAAACTCTTACAAGTTTGGATAGTTTTCTCTCTACTTCCAATAGTTCATGATCAAGTTTTTCCTCGTTAGCTACTAAATATAGATATCTTTGGAATGCAGTTTCTTGCTTTTGCTTATCCTTTGTAGTCCAGTCTTGGGAGCTTGTTATTTCCTCAATCCTGGCTCTTGATCCTTGAAAATGAAATAGGCCAAATTCTTGCAAAACTTCGCAAAGGCTTGAGTATGCAGAAAATGCTATATCATCTCTCATTACACGTTCTTCGGGTCCATTACGAATTAGTATTACTGATACATTTATACCATCAGCAAGCCGTGTCTGGTTCGATCTTATAAGTCCATAAGTAGCCCTTACCATGATTATGCCTTTTCCAGATGCAGCGCCGGAACGATCAGCGTTCTTTGGGCGCTCATTATTTTTACTCTAACAACATAGGCTGAGCCCCTCTTTTCAGTAATAGTGCCTATTCTTCCACGATATCTTGGATGAGGAATATTCCTTACATTCCCTTTTGGCACTATTGCGACCTTGTCCCCTATCGAAAACTGCTTTATTATAGACCTTGTGCTAAGCTCTGAGGGCTTGTGGTGCCTTGCAAGATGCCTTGTCCTTCCAACAAAGTGCCCGTGGGATCTCTTTGTCATTAACATCACGATAAGCAAGAGCAATTAGATGACTAATATATTTATATCTTTAGATGCATTCTTTTGTGTGAGTTTATGGCAAGAGCAGCTGGAGTATCTCCTCCTCATAAGCACGTTGTGCTAAAACCAACGTACCATGTTGAAAACATAGTTGCAAGCACAGATCTTCAAACAGACCTTGACCTTTACGGATTGGCAAAAATATCCAGAGATGTGGACTATGAACCGGAGCAGTTTCCTGGAGCGATATTCAAGGTCCACGAACCTAAGGCTGCGCTTCTTTTGTTCAAAAATGGCAAGATAATATGCACCGGCGCAAGGACTGTCGCTGATGTTAGAAGAGCGGTAGACCAGGCAATAGACCTTGTAAAAAGATACAAGAGGAACAAGGGCTCGTAATTATTTACAAGCATAAACAAGAGAAAAAGCAAGGTATTTAAATATTGTAGATAAATCTCCTTCACGCAAAAATTTTCTGCTTATTCTGCAACAACCCTATTCTCATCCACCCGTGGCGTATGCATTGCATACGCCCAACCTTTATCTTCTGAGCGTACGCCTTGCTTTCCTTGCAGCATCCCTTTCTCTGAGCATCCTGTTCATCACATTTTTCGTCCTCTTAGACAGGCTTTCTTGCAGGATTCTCGCCTCCTCTTCCCTTCCACTTTCTTTTAGATTTAAAATTGTACTCAGAATAAGTTGAGGATATCTCTCTCTGTCGCTTCTTTTATACTGCGCAAGAATGCGCTCGCGTTCCTTTTTGGGCAGATCCTTGTCTGCGGGTGAAAGGTCATGATGTTTACTTATAAATGCAACATATGCGCGCTTAACAGCTTCTATTGCTCTGTTGCCGCACGTTTCAACCACAAAGCCAAAATAATTGCCCATATCGTCTTTACCATAATAATCTGCCCCTGCCTCGAATAGGAGTATTAACACCAATGGCCTATTCATGCTTGCTGCGCGATGAATCATAGGTTGGCCTCCATATCTAAAATCAGGATCCATTCCATTTTGTAGATGGTGATGCACCTTCTTCAGATCGCCTTGATCCACAGAATCTGCAAAATCTAGTTCTTCTTTGCTATATATTTTTTGCATACCGATGATCAGCTGTACCAGATATTTATGCTTTTTTGAATAGAATTAGCAACTTATTTCTGTGCAAAAACAAGATATGCGGTGTGCCAGACTCATTTTCTAGTTGAGAAAATATTCGAATATTAGCATGTTGTTAATATATTATGATTTTATCAACAAAGATATCGGTTGCTGAAAGCCGTAGAGAAAGCCAATTTTCATGTTGTAAGCGCGCCTAGTTCAAGCGCTAATGTATCTGCCAATATTTTCCAGTCAGAAGGTCTATTCTTAATTGGGATGTACGGGTTCGTAAGGTTTCGCAGCTTTGTGTAGTCCACATTTTTTACTTTATTTATTGTCTCCTCTATGAACTTGTTGACAGTCTGGCCATCGATAGATGCTACTAATGATAATGCCTTGAGAAGTTTCTTTTTATTCGCTAGGTGCAGCGCTTTTGCAACATCGAACACGTCCTTGCCTTCTGTTCTGTCTCTGAGAGCTGACATCTTTCTAGCAAGCAAATCGTTTATACTATAGGCCGGCACAGGCCCTATGTTAAAACCTGTAAATGCAGATATCACTTCGTGCCCTTCAATAGGCTCTGCGGTTTTGGTATACGGTTTGACATTTACATCTAGTCTTATTCTGTCTTTCTTGCCCCATTTTGTTTTGTATATGAAATCTGTTTGAACCACCTTATTGCCAATTATGCGCCTTGTCTCAAGATCCTCAAAACCCTCAATTTTCCCTGTTATGGCCTTGGACGTAGTTTGCCATTGGTTCCCCACAAAGTCGAAATCAAGATCTTCTGAAAACCTATAGTTCTCTTTAAGGTATATCTTGCTAAGCGCAGTACCTCCTTTA
>JASHUQ010000016.1 GCA_030039935.1 Microcaldota archaeon | reverse complement strand
GCATGGCCCGATCCAAAAGAGGTGGAGAAGATAAGGAAGAAGTATCCAAAACTGAGGATAATTCTCCAAGTGCAGGACTTCACAATGATAGGATCAAAGATAGGAAGATATGAGGGATTGGTTGATTACGTTCTTTTGGACTTGTCAAGAGGGAGAGGCCTTCTTCTTGACCCTACAGATTCTGTAATGGTTTCAAGTGTTGTAGAACAATGGACATCAACAGGAATCGGATTTGCTGGAGGATTAAATGATGAAAACGTTGCACATCTTATAGAAAGGCTTGTTGCTGACAAAAAGAGTTCTGATTTCAGCATAGACGCGCAGAACAGGCTCAGGACTGACGAAAGGTTTGACTTGAAAAAGGCGACTGCGTACCTTAGAAAAGCGGAAGAGATATTCCAGCAAAATAACTGAGTGCAAAGATTTACTCTCAATTTGTAAAAAGATACGTATTTATATCTAAGAAAACAGCATATATTATTGTGATTCAATGGGAGCACAGGCTCTTAGAAACGAAACAAGAATATTGAAAGAGACAAATGTACTCGTATTTGGCGGTATAACACTGATTCCAGAGAGGCTGACTCGTGAAGATGGTGACAAAAAGGTCGAAGAGTTGGGACTCGAAAGGGCTGATCTTAAAGATCTGGGCGCAGAACAGAGAAAGAACCCAGAATTGCATGAAGTATTGAAAAGGGAATGGGTTCAAGTCTCGGAAATCGGACTTCCAAGTTCAGGATATCGCAGAATTGAGGAAGATGGTACCCGTGTGCCTATAGAAGAAGATGAACATAGAAGTCTTAGCAATGAAAAAGGAGGTTATGATTGGAAAGGAACAAAGCCGGTGCTCGCTGCTGTCTACTACTACTTCTGGGACTGGAACGGTCTGTATGCCTATGCGGACTTCAGGGACGACGGTCGTGCTTGGGTGGCTTGCAAAACCAAAGCAAGCCAGGCTAGCGGGGCTGCACACATCGCACCTTATACACAATATGGCATGCTAAGGAAAGGGCAGGTTTTGATTATCGGTGAATTAAGAATAGACGCTCAGAGAGATACTCCATTCAGAGTAGAATAATCTTAAATCCTCTTTTCTATTTCTACTTAGGCTTGCATGAAGATCAGTTAACAATCCAATATCAAAGGCAAACAAGCATAGAAAATCTAAAGGAGGTTAAGCAGTCTATTGCAAAGATTTCTATATACAAATGAATAATAATTATCTCACAGGTTGAGTATATATGACGAAAAATGAGCTGCTAAAGAAAAATGTCATGGACATAAGGCTCAAGAAAGGAATGAAGACAACGGAGCTCATAGAGTCTATGCAGAACATCGGGGGATTCTCTGCTCAGCACATGGTCAATGGGATAAAGATAATAAAAACAATGATTGATGACAAGAATTCATACAATTTCCTCTCTTTCCCAGCTGACATAATAGCAACAGGGCTAAGGGGAGTAATAGCAAGCTCTGTAAAATATTTTGATGCGATAATAACAACCGGAGGCACGCTGGACCACGACATAGCACGGGCCTTTGGCGGGAAATACTCGATTGGATCTTTCAATGCGGATGATTCCGAACTGCACAAGATGGGAATCTACAGGCTTGGAAATGTGTTCATAGAAAACAAGGAATACGGACAGGTGTTGGAAAAGTCATTCGTAAAGATAATGAATGAGATTTACAAATCTAAGGATTACAAAAAGGAATACAGCGCAAGCGAGCTGGCTTATGAATTCGGGAAAAGAATGACTGACAATGGATCAATACTTAGACAAGCATATCTCAACAGCGTGCCGGTATTCAACCCCGGGATACTCGATGGTGCATTCGGAACACAGCTTAGCATATTCTCGCAAAATCACGACTTCAAGCTTAACCTTATAAGAGACGAGCTGAAACTGAGCGACATAGTATTTGACAACAAGGTTACTGGTGCGCTTATGATAGGAGGAGGAATAAGCAAGCACCATACAATCTGGTGGAACCAGTTCAAGAACGGGCTTGATTACGCAGTGTATATAACAACAGCAACGCAATTTGATGGAAGTCTTTCTGGTGCAAGGCTCACAGAGGCGGTATCTTGGGGCAAGATAAAGGAAAAGGCGAAATACACAACTATAGATGGGGATGCGACAATAATCCTTCCGATAATGTTTTCAGCTTTAGATTTGGTGTGAATATGCAAAAGACTGTATCGAAAAAGAGAAGAAGAGTTGGAAAAAAATACAGAAACGTGCAGAAGCTTAGACGACTTAAGAGGATGCGCAGAGCAACATACAAAAGGAGAATGAGAAGAAGATAGTCACTTTATGTCAGAATAGGTTCTGTCGTTGAATTCATAGGCGGTAGTATCTTCATCCATGTTGAATGAAACTAGCATTTCGTCCTTTGTTCCGAATTTTTTAATATCGTCATTAAGGTCAATTAGGTATATGGAACTCTTTAGTTCATAGTAAACGAATATTTTTCTCGATTCGTTCTTTATAATAACGAATATCTTGCATGAAGGGTTTCCAAGGCCCACAAGTATGCTGCACAGCAATACATTCCTATCAAAAACGTCCCCCATTCGGAAAGCAAGCGTTTCTTCTGGCGTGAGCCAGAATTGTATAGGAAGGGTAACGTGTTCTATCTCCTTCTTTACAAAGGAAAACGCCCTAATGCTCGCATCATGGAAGTTCGTGTCATAGTTGAACCTTCCAAAATGTGACTTTATTTCATCTATCTCCTTCAATACCGCCAGGTTCTTTGGAGTAACAAGAACAGGCAGCTCAGCAACAGACAGGCTTTCATTCTCTTCAATGTAATCCTTGTATCTTGAGATAATTGTTAGGTAAATCTTGTTCAGCCTATCGAGCGAGTCCGCTCCATTTGCCCTATCCGCATCTTCCATTCAACCCCTTATTATATGAATACAAAGTGCTAAAATCATTGGTTCTTTAATACTCTTGAACGAATATGGAGAACAAGAACATAGCCGATATTCTAAAGGAAATATCTAACATGATGAGCCTTTCCGACAGGCCAACAGCAAGGTTTGAGGTAAGAGCATACCAGAAGGCTGCGCTTACAATAGAGACACTTCAGGAACCGATAGAGGATGTGTACAGAAAGGGGGGAACAAAGGCGCTCATGGAGCTTCCTGGAGTTGGAAAGTCAATTGCAAGCCACATTGAAGAATACATCAAGACAGGAAGAATAAAGAAATACGATGAGCTTAAGAAAAAGTATCCTATAGACTTCAAAGGGCTTACAGCAATAACAGGATTGGGAGCAAAAACCGCTCTCACGCTATATAAGGAACTGAAAGTAAAGGATGTTGACGACCTAAAAAAAGTTTTGCAGCAGCACAAGATAAGCAAGCTTGAGGGATTTGGAGAAAAGAGCGAGCAGACAATACAGAAAGGAATAGCCCTCCTTGAATCGAGCAAGGGAAGGATGATAATAAGCCAGGCACTTCCTATTGCAGAAAGCATAATAGACAGATTAAGGAAAAGCGGGCTTGTAGAAAAGGCTATGGTTGCAGGATCAGCAAGGAGAATGAGGGAGACTGTTGGCGATCTAGACATACTTGCGATATCGAAGAAGAACGAAGAGGTAATGGATTTCTTCACAAACATGAAAGATGTAGATAGTGTAATAGCAAAAGGGCCAACGAAATCTACTGTATGGCTGAAAGTGGGGCTAAGCTGCGATCTAAGAGTATTAGAACCAGAGAGCTTTGGTGCGGCAGTTCAATATTTTACAGGGAGTCGTGATCACAATATTCAAGTTAGGCAAATCGCAATGGACCACAAGTACAAGCTGAATGAATATGGACTATTCAACAAGCAGAACAAGAATGTTGGAGGACAAGAAGAGGAAAGCATATACGAGAAACTTGGTATGCAGTGGATGCCGCCAGAAATGCGCGAGGCAAGAGGAGAGGTGCAACTTGCACTAAAACACAAGATCCCAAAACTTGTAGAACTAAAGAATATAAGAGGTGATCTTCATGTCCACACAAATGAGACGGATGGCGCTAATTCTCTGGAAGAAATGGCGCACGCAGCTGCAAAGCTCGGCTACGAATACATAGCAAACACAGACCATACCAAAAGTGAACCAGTTACCAAAGGCAAGAACGACAAGGAATTCGAACAAATATTCAAGAAAATCGATAAGCTCAACGATTCTCTTGATGGAAAGTTCACGGTATTGAAAGGAGCAGAATGCGACATACTAAAAGACGGATCCCTTGATCTTAGCGCAAAGACGCTCAAGCAGATGGACTGCGTTGTTGGTGCAGTTCACATGAACACGAACATGGATGAAAGGCAGATGACAAATAGGATTGTTAAAGCGCTTGACACAGGATTGGTTCATGTTCTTGCACACCCAACAGGGAGAATAGTAAACGCAAGGGAACCGTACAAGGTCAATCTTGAAGAGGTTG